>NZ_JBEXUG010000027.1:0-86850 GCF_040614315.1 Streptosporangium sp. NPDC006007
GTCGGAGGTGGGCGCGTGAGCGGCTTCGATCCGGAGGTCTGCCGGTACTTCTCCCTCGCGGGTGGATTGCGCAGCCGTTACCGGGCTCTTGCCCGTCTGGGCGGCTGTGTCCAGCCGATCCGCGTCCGTGGCGAACTCTCCCACCTCGATGCCAACGGCATCCAGCGCAAGGTCTACAGCACTCGTGGTGAGGTCGGTGGCGTGCTGCTGGTGGCCTGCGGGAACCGGCGCGCGTCCCGGTGCCCGGCCTGTTCGGAGGTCTACCGGGCCGACACCTTCCACCTGATCCGCGCCGGTCTGCTGGGCGGGGACAAGGGCGTCTCTGAGACGGTGCGGGAGCATCCTCGGGCGCTGGTCACGTTGACGGCCCCGTCGTTCGGGCCGGTCCACGCCCACAAGGTCAAGGACGGCAAGGTCTTGCCGTGCCGTCCCCGGCGGGATGCCGGCACCTGCCCGCACGGCAAGCCGCTGTCGTGCACCGAACGGCACGCGGCCGATGATGACCTGCTTGGGCAACCGTTGTGTGCTGAGTGCTACGACTACGCCGGGCATGTGCTGTGGAACGCGCACGCCGCCGACCTGTGGCGGCGCTTCACCATCTACCTGCGCCGCGAACTGGCCTATGCCGCCGGGCTGACCGCGACCGCGTTCAACAAGCAGGTGCGGGTGTCGTTCGCCAAGGTCGCCGAGTATCAGGCGCGCGGGACGGTGCACTTTCACGCGGTGGTCCGGCTGGACGGCCGTACCGAGGACCCCGGCGAAGTCGTGCCTCCCCCGGGGTGGGTCACGGTGGAGCTGCTGGAGCGGGCGGTCCGTACGGCTGCGGCCAGCGTGCGCCTGACCTCCCCGGCCTGCCCGGAGACCGGTGGTGGACGGCGGCTCGGGTTCGGCGCCCAGCTCGACATCGCCCCGATCGTGGCCGATGAGCTGACCGAAGACGCCCTGACCGAATCCCAGGTGGCCGGATACATCGCCAAGTACGCCACCAAGGGCGCCACCACCGAAGGCACCGTTGACCGCCGTATCAAGGACCTGGCCGACCTGGGCGGGCTGGCCTTGACGGCCCATCAGCGGCGGCTGATCGAAACCTGCTGGCGACTCGGCGACCTGGCCGAACTGCGTGACCTTCGACTCCGGGCCTGGGCGCACATGCTGGGTTTCCGGGGCCACTTCTCGACCAGGTCCCCGGCCTACTCCACCACCTTGGGCGCACTGCGGCAGGTGAGGCGCTCCTTTCGCGCCGAGCAAGCCCGCCAGTGTGGACACGATGACCTGATCGGCACCCCGGCCGACGACTCCACCCTCATCGTCGGCTCCTGGGACTACGCCGGGCAGGGCTACACCCATCCGGCAGACCTGTATGTCGCCCAGCTCGTTCGCGAGGACCGCGAGCACGCCCGCCGCTCCCGATGGCCACGCCGTATCCCTTCGACGCCCGGTGAGGAGGCGGCATGACCGTCTATGACCGGTGGCATAAGTCTCGCCCCAAGCCGGATGATCTCAAGTGCTCCGAGCACAAGAAGGCGTTGACCTCTGAGCACGGGGTGGGGGAGCGATGGCAAGTACGGTGGCGTGATGATGCTGGGCAGCAGCGCAAGAAGAACTTCGAACGCAAGGTAGACGCTGACCGTTTTGACGCCAGGATTCATGCGGAGCTGGCGGCCGGGACGTACGTCGACCCTGACGCCGGAAAGATCACGCTGAAGGAGTATGGCGACAAGTGGCTCGCTGCGCAAACGTTCGAGGAGTCGACTCGTGAGTCGGTAGAGCTGCGGCTCCGTTTGCATGTCTATCCGACTCTCGGTGGTCGGGAGCTGCGCGCTCTTCGGCCTTCCGTGATTCAGTCGTGGACGCGTGGACTACAGCAGACTCTCGCCCCGAACTATGTCCGCACGGTGTTCGCCAATCTCTCTGGCCTTCTCGCGGCGGCGGTGGATGACGGCTTGATCGCCAAGAATCCGTGTCGTGCTGGTTCGGTCAAGCCGCCTGCTCCTAGCCGAAAGAAGATCCGGCCCTGGTCTCGGGAACGGGTTGAGGCTGTGCGTTCAGCCATCCCTGTTCGCTACTGCTCGACAGTGGACCTCGGGGCGGGGCTAGGACTACGTCAGGGGGAGGTGTTCGGCTTGGCCGTTGATGATGTCGAGTTCCTCCCCGGTGTCGTCCATGTCGTGCGACAGGTGAAGATCGTAGGTGCCAAGCTGTGTTTCGCTCCTCCCAAGGGAGGTAAGCCGCGGGATGTCCCGTTGCCTGAGTCGGTCGCGCTTCGTCTCGCCGGGCACGTCACCGCTTACTCGTCTGTCAGTGTGACGCTGCCCTGGAAGCATCCTGAAGGCAAGCTGGTCACGGCTCGGCTCATCTTCACATCTCGGGAGCGCAAGGCGTTGAACCGCAACTACTTCAACACGTTCATTTGGAAGCCTGCGCTTGAGACAGCCGGTGTGATCCCGCAACGGCTGGAAGGTGTCCGGAAGTGGGCTGAGAGTCGGGAGCATGGCTTCCATGCCCTTCGGCATCACTTCGCCAGCGTGCTCCTGGCGGACGGTGTTGATGTGCGGAGCCTCGCCGAGTTCTTGGGGCACCATGATCCCGGCTTCACGCTTCGGACGTACACGCACCTGATGCCCTCAGGGGAGGAGCGCATGCGAAAGGCCGTCGACCGTGCCCTGAACGGACATCTGGCCAACGGCCTTTCGGAGGCAAGTGCCCTGGACGTGCCCTGAACGAGTCACCTATGGGTTTCTGTCGAGGTCACCGTCCTACGTGATCACACGTCGTAGTACAGCTCGAACTCGTGGGGGTGGGGGCGGAGGCGGATGGGGTCGATCTCGTTCTCACGCTTGTAGGCGATCCAGGTCTCGATCAGGTCCGGGGTGAACACGCCGCCCTCCAGGAGATACTCGTGGTCGGCCTCCAACGCGGCGAGCACGTCCGTCAGGGAGCCCGGGACCTGCGGGATGTTACGGGCCTCCTCGGGAGGGAGCTCGTAGAGGTCCTTGTCCACCGGCTCGACCGGCTCGATCTTGTTGCGGATGCCGTCGATGCCGGCCATCAGCTGGGCGGCGAAGGCGAAGTACGGGTTGCACGACGGGTCCGGCACGCGGAACTCGATGCGCTTGGCCTTCGGATTGGAGCCCGTGATCGGGATGCGGATGCACGCCGAGCGGTTGCGCTGGGAGTAGACCAGGTTGACCGGGGCCTCGTAGCCGGGGACCAGGCGGTGGTAGGAGTTCACCGTCGGGTTGGTGAAGGCCAGCAGGGACGGCGCGTGCTTGAGCAGACCGCCGATGTAGTAGCGGGCGGTGTCCGACAGGCCCGCGTAGCCGACCTCGTCGTAGAAGAGCGGCGCGCCGTCCTTCCAGAGCGACTGGTGGCAGTGCATGCCGGAGCCGTTGTCACCGAAGATCGGCTTGGGCATGAAGGTGACCGTGTGGCCGTGCGCCAGCGCCGTGCTCTTGACGATGTACTTGTAGAGCATCAGGGTGTCGGCGGACTTGAGCAGCGTGTTGAACCGGAAGTCGATCTCGGCCTGCCCGGCCGTGCCCACCTCGTGGTGCTGCATCTCCACGTCGATGCCCGCCTCGATCAGGTTGCGGACCATCTCCGAGCGCAGGTCGGTGAAGTGGTCCATCGGCGGGACCGGGAAGTAACCGCCCTTGTATCGCGGCTTGTATCCCAGGTTGCCGCCCTCCTGGGCCTTGCCGGTGTTCCAGGCGCCCTCGACGGAGTCGATGTGGTAATAGCTGGAGTGGGCGCTGGTCTCGAAGCGCACGTCGTCGAAGATGTAGAACTCGGCCTCGGGGCCGAAGTAGACCGTGTCGGCGATGCCGGTGCCCTTGAGGTACTCCTCGGCCTTGCGGGCGACGTTGCGCGGGTCGCGGCTGTAGGCCTCACCGGTCAGCGGGTCGTGCACGAAGAAGTTGATGTTGAGCGTCTTGTGCTGCCGGAAGGGGTCGAGCACGGCGGTGGAGGGATCGGGCAGCAGGAGCATGTCCGATTCGTGGATGGCCTGGAAGCCGCGGATCGACGATCCGTCGAACATGAGACCGTCGGTGAAGACGTTCGCCCCGAAGTTCTCCGTGGGGAACGTGAAGTGGTGCGTCGTCCCCGGCAGGTCGGTGAACCTGACATCGACGAACTGCACCCCCTCGTCCTTGATGAACTTGAGGACGTCGTCGGCGGAGTTGAACACGCGAACCTCCCATAGGGGCACGGGCCATCAGCTCCGAACGTAGAACCGCGCCGTTACCGCTCCGTGTCTCGTTTGTTTCACCCGTGTTAAGGGAGAATCACCTCCGCGTGCGGTTCCGCGAGGCCGCCCGGACAGGCGGAAAGACGCGCCCTCCGCCCGTTTCTCAGACCCGGAAGCGCGTTCGCCCTGGTTGGTCTGAGCGGTGAGCGCGGTGAAGCGCCGATCGATGTCATCTGTGCCGGACGCGGGGATGCCGATGGGAAGAGCGGAACGAAAAGGATGACGGCGATGGCTGTGGCTTTCGCCCAGCTTGATGTTGATTCGGGCGAATGCGGGATCGGTGCCCCGGACGGATACCGTTAGAGCCATGAACAGCAGGCAGCAGCCCCGTTGGACCCAGACCTGGCTCGGTGGCGTCAGATCGGCCGGGGTCGATCTGGGGTATCCGGGAGAGCGGCTCGGGCTGCCCCGGGAGGGCAGCGGCGCGGTGGCCGGGTTCGGGCGCAGGATCGGCGCCTTGGTGATCGACTGGCTGATCTGCACCTGGGCCATCACCCAGGGACTGCTGCGGATCAACCCGGCCCATCAGGCCTGGGTCCCGGTCGCGATCTTCGCGCTGGAGTATCTCCTGCTGGTCGGCACCATGGGCATGACGTTCGGCATGCGGCTGACCGGCATCCGGGTCGCCGCCCTCGGCGGCGGCCGTCCGCCGTTCCCGTCGGTGCTCGTGCGGACCCTGCTGCTCTGCCTGGCCGTACCGGCCCTGATCTGGGACCGTGACCAGCGGGGCATGCACGACCGGGCGGCGAACACCGTGGTCGTCCGGATGTGAGCGGGGGCGTGAACCCGTGCCCCGGATTCTACGGCCTGGCGCAGGTGAAGATGGCCGTACCGGGCAGGTGACGGCCGCGCAGCGGGCTCCAGCCGCCCCACTCGCGCTCGTGCCCCTCCGGCCACTCCGGCTCGACCAGCCCCCGCAGGACCAGGCCCGAGGCGGCGATGTGCCCGACCCAGTCTCCCAGCGTGCGGTGGTGCTCGACGTAGGACGGTCGCCCGTCGTCGCCGATCTCCACGTACGGCGAGCGGTCGAAGTAGGACCGGTCGGCGGTCAGCCCGCCCGGACCCGGGTCGTCGGGGAAGGCCCAGCGGACGGGGTGGCTCACCGAGAAGACCAGGCGGCCCCCCGGCCGTAGCACCCGGTGGGCCTCGGCGAGAACGGCGCGCGCGTCGGCCACGAACGGCAGCGCGCCGAACGCCGAGCAGGCCAGGTCGAACGATCCGCCGGCGAAGGGCAGGACCTCCGCGTCGGCCTGGACCACGGGCAGGGGGGAGTCCGCGCCGAGGTCGATCCGGCGGGAGTGCCGGAGCTGCCGGAAGGACAGGTCGAAGGCGGCCACCCGCGCCCCCCGGCCGGCCAGCCACCGCCCGCACTGCCCGGCGCCACAGCCGATCTCCAGCACGTCGAGGCCCGCCACGTCGCCCAGCAGGTGGGCGTCGGCCTCGTCGAGCCCCTCGGGGCACCAGACGAAGCCGCTGTCACGGAGGAACTCCCCGTGCTCCGCCTGGTAGTCGTCCGCGGCCCCGTCCCACCAGCAGCGGTTGGCCCGCGAGGTGCCGGCGGCGTCCACGTGGCGCCGGTCCACCGCTGCCGGCTCCATCACCGCATCTTCGGCCGGGGCATCTTCGCGCCACGCGGCAGCGGACCCTTGGGCATCGGCAGCGTCTGCGGAAGGGCCTTGAGCCGGCTGTTGATCTCGTAGACCGCGGGCTTCTTCAGGTTGCGGGGCAGCTTCATCAGGTGCCGCTGCAGCTTGGCGATGGGGATCTGTCCCTCGCCGTCGCCGGACTGGATGTCGTAGACCGGAACGTCCAAGGCGATCCGCTGGACCCGCTTCTTCTCGGCGACCAGCATCCGCTGCACCCGGGAGCCCGGCCCCTCGGAGACGAGGATCACACCGGGATAGCCGACCACCCGGTGCACGATGTCCTGGTCGCGGTTGACCGCGACGGCCGGGGTGACCTCCCATTTGCCGCGCATTCCCTGCAGGATCGCGGCGGCGGCACCGGGCTGGCCCTCCAGCATGGAGTACTGGGCGCGCTGGGCGAGCTGGCCGAACACCACCAGCCCGACGGTGAAGGCCAGCATGATCCCGATAAAGAGCAGGTACCAGAACCAGCCCGTGACCAGGCCGATCACGACGCACAGCGCGAGCGTGCCGAGGGCCGCCGCGTAGACGATCGGCATCCCCTTGGGGTTGGCCTGTTTGATGATCTGCGCGATCATCCGGAGCTGCTTGATGCGCCCCGGGCGCTCTTGGTCTTCGGGCTTCTTCGCCATGTTCAGCAGGATACAAATCCTGGGGTCAAGAAGTGAAAACGTGACCTGCCGCGCTCAGCGTCCGAGACCACGGTTCAGCAACAGAACCCGGCATAGGGGACGTGGATAGGGTCCCGCGCCGTGCGCGGGATCCTATCCACGACGCGGATCAGGCGTGCTGGCGAGCCTCGATGGCCTGCTGGTAGAGGCGGCCCGCCCGGTAGGAGGAGCGGACCAGCGGGCCGGACAGGACCCCGGCGAATCCGATGGCCTCGGCCTCCTTCTGGAGCTCGACGAACTCCTCGGGCTTCACCCAGCGGTCCACCGGGTGGTGGCGCGGGGTGGGGCGGAGATACTGGGTCACCGTCAGCAGGTCACACCCGGCCCGGTGCAGGTCGCGCATGGCCTGGACGACCTCCTCGCGCTCCTCGCCCATGCCCAGGATCAGGTTGGACTTGGTGACCATCCCGGCCTGCCGGGCCTTGGTGATCACTTCCAGGGAGCGCTCGTAACGGAAGGCGGGGCGGATGCGCTTGAAGATCCGCGGCACGGTCTCGATGTTGTGCGCGAAGACCTCGGGCCTGGCGGAGAAGACCTCCTCAAGCTGCTCCCGGTCGCCGTTGAAGTCGGGAACCAGCAACTCGACACCGCAGCCGGGAAGCAGCGCGTGGATCTGCCTGGCGGTCTCGGCGTACAGCCACGCGCCGCCGTCGGGCAGGTCGTCGCGGGCGACCCCGGTCACCGTGGCGTAGCGCAGCCCCATCTGCTTGACCGACTCGGCGACCCTGCGGGGCTCGTCCGTGTCGTACTCGGCGGGCTTGCCGGTGTCGATCTGGCAGAAGTCACAGCGGCGGGTGCACTGGTCGCCGCCGATGAGGAACGTCGCCTCGCGGTCCTCCCAGCACTCGTAGATGTTGGGACAGCCGGCCTCTTCGCAAACCGTGTGCAGCCCCTCGCGTCTCACCAGCGATTTGAGCTCGGTGTACTCGGGCCCGGTCTTCAGCCGGGTCTTGATCCACGGGGGCTTGCGCTCGATGGGAGTCTGGCTGTTGCGGACCTCCAGGCGGAGGAGCTTTCGGCCTTCAGGAGCAACGGTCACGGCACTCAGCTTATGTCCCACGGGGGTATGGGCCTACATGAGGTACCGCTTAATCCGCTTATCCGCCCACGCGCTCCGGCCCCGCCGGAGCGGCGGTTCCGGGATGACCGAGTGTTGTCGGGGGGCGCCTCGCGCATAGGCGTCCGTGTCACCGCTCGTCGTACCCGCGCGCCGGGTGGGCGAGATGGTGGGCGGGGGGTTCAGCGGCGGAAGAGGTCCTCCTCGGGGAGGTCGAACGCGTGTGCGCGGAGCGCCTCGGCCAGGTGCTTCTCGGCGTACGGCATGACCTCGTCGACCACGATGCGTCGGCCGGTCTCGGCCGACAGGGAGGAGACCCCCGCGTCGGTGAATCCGCACGGAACGATCCGGTTGTACCAGCTTGGGTCGTTGGAGCAGTTGAGTGCGAATCCGTGCATCGTCACACCCCGGGTGACGCGGATGCCGACCGCGCCGATCTGCCGGTCGGGCAGGCCGTGGGAGGGGTCCCCGGCCACCCAGACGCCGCTGCGCTCCGCCACTCTGCCGACCTGCACCCCGAAGTCGGCGCAGACCTGGATGAGCGTCTCCTCCAGGAGCCGGACGTAGGCGATGACGTCCAGCCCCTCCCCGAGCTTGACGATCGGGTAGCCGACGAGCTGGCCGGGGCCGTGCCAGGTGATACGGCCGCCCCGGTCCACGTCGATGACCGGGGTGCCGTCGCCGGGCCGCTCGTGCGGGGCGGTGCGCTTGCCCGCCGTGTAGACGGGGGCGTGTTCGAGCAGCAGGCAGGTGTCGGGGATCTCCTCCGCCACGCGGCGGGCGTGGATGCGCCGCTGAAGATCCCAGGCCTGTTCGTAGGGGAAGTCAACGCCAAGACGGACGATCGCCAGCTCAGTCACGTCTAAAGAGTAGTTGACCCGTTCATGCTCAAGTCGTGAGAAGGCGAGGCTCGATGCGGAACTCCTTCACCCCGTTCTCCCCGTCACGTTCCACCCGGTAGGCGTAGCCGTCCGGGTCGACGGTCACGGCCTGGATGAACTCGGTGCCCACGTAGTGGAGCGCGACCCCCTCGTCGGCGGCGTATCCGCCGGGCAGCTCGCCGGAGGCCACCGACGCGTGCAGCAGCTCGCGGCGCTGCGCGTCGGAGCTGTAGTGGACACCGCAGGAGTAGGGCAGCAGCGCGAGGCCGTCGGCCCACACCCGCAGCTGCGGCCCGAAGGAGTCGGTGTTGCCGCCCACATGCCAGCAGAGCGCCCCGGCGCTCTGCCCGGACAGCACCACGCCCGACCGCCACGCCTCGGCGAACGCCTCGTCCAGGCCGTGCAGCCGCCACAGCGCCGCCAGGTTCGCCACACTGCCGCCGCTGACGTAGATGATGTCCTGGCTCAGCATCCACTCCCGCGGGTCTTCGACGTTGGGCATCGGGAAGACGGTCAGGTGGCTGATCTCGACGTCCCACGCGTGGAACGCTCCGTACATCCTCAGCAGCCACTCCGCGTCGTCACCGGTGGCGGTGGCGAGCAGACCCAGTCTCGGCCGGTCCTGGCCGGTCAGGTCCAGGGCGTACCGCAGCAGTGGGCTCGCCTCGATGAGGCCCTGACGCTTGGACTGACGGAACGATCCGCCCCCGATGGCGACGATGTGAGACTGCCCGGGCCTGCCCATAAGTGATCTCCCCAGTGACTTCAGCGGAAACAGGGACCCTAGAGTACGGCGGCGAGTGCGTCGCCGAGACGCATATGCCGGAACGTGTGACCCGCCTCCAGCAGGCGCCGGGGAAGCACCCGCTGCCCCGTCAGCACGCCCTCCTCGGCGAACCCCCCGATGGCCGTACGCAGCACGAACCCGGGTACGGCCAGCGGCATGACGGGCCGGTGCACGGCCCGGCCGAGCTCTCGGGTGAACTCCGCGTTGGTGACCGGTTCCGGCGCGGTCAGGTTCACCGGGCCGGAGATGCCCGGATCCTCCAGAACGCGCCGTACGGCCAGCACCCAGTCGTCGATCGAGATCCACGACCAGTACTGCCTCCCGGAGCCCAGCGGCGCGCCCAGTCCCAGTTTGAAGATCGGCAGGATCCTGGGCAGCATGCCGCCGTCGGTGCTCAGCACCAGGCCGGTGCGGAGCCGGGCCACCCGCATGCCCGCCTCCTCGGCGGGTACCGTCTCCGCCTCCCAGGGCACCACCACGTCCCGGGCGAGGAAACCCTCGCCCGGCGGGGAGGTCTCGTCCACCTCGCGGTCGCCGGTGTCGCCGTAGAAGCCGATCGCGGAGGCGGACAGCAGCGCCGGAGGCCGGGACGCCGACTCCGTCAGCGCCCTCACCAGGGTCCTGGTGCCCTCCACCCGGCTGCGGACCACCTCGCGCCTGACGTCGTCGTTCCAGCGCCGGTCGCCGATGCCCGCCCCGGCGAGGTGGACCACCGCCGCCGCGCCCCTCAGAACGGCCGGGTCCAGCAGCCCCCGCGCCGGGTTCCAGAACGACTCGTCGGGGCCCTGTGGCGCGCGCCGTACCAGGGACACCACCCGCGTCCCCTCGGCCCGCAGAGCCCGGGCCAGAGCCGATCCCAGCAGGCCCGAGGAGCCGGTCACGATGATCGTCATATCACCCAATGTAATCGACCTCCTGCGGAATCTTCGGGAACCGGGCGGCCGGCGGATTCATCGAGGGCGGGGGAGATCCGGGCGGGGAACGGACCGGGCCGGCCCGGTGAGAGGGAAGAACGGCGGGCTAGCCGTTCAGACCCAGCTGGTTCTCGAACCGGCCCTCCTCCAGGCGGCGCTTGACCGTCGTCAGGAAGCGGGCGGCGTCGGCGCCGTCGACCAGGCGGTGGTCGTAGCTGAGCGCGAGGTACACCATCGAGCGGACGGCGACGACCTCGCCGTCCGGGGTGTCCAGGACGATCGGGCGCTTGACGACCGAGCCGGTGCCCAACATGCCGACCTGCGGCTGGTTGAGGATCGGCGTGTCGAACAGCGCGCCACGGCTGCCGGTGTTGGTCAGCGTGAACGTGCCGCCGGTGATCTCGTCCGGGCTCACCTTGTTGGTGCGGGTGCGCTCGGCGAGGTCGGCGATCTTACGGGCGAGACCGGCGATGTTGAGGTCGCCCGCGTCCTTGATCACCGGGACGAGAAGGCCGCGCTCGGTGTCGGTGGCGAAGCCGAGGTGCTCGGTGTCGAAGTAGGTGACCTCGTTGGTCTCGTTGTTGATCGTGGCGTTGAGCTTCGGGTGCTGCTTGAGCGCCTCGATGGTGGCGAGGGCGAAGAACGGCATGAACGAGAGCTTGACGCCCTCGCGCCGCTGGAACTCGGCCTTCGCCCGGTCGCGCAACTGCGCGATCCGGGTGACGTCGACCTCGACCACGGTGGTGAGCTGGGCCGAGACCTGCAGTGACTCGACCATGCGCTTGGCGATGGTCTGCCGCAGGCGCGACATCTTCTCGGTACGGCCACGCAGTGTGGTGTCCACCGCGATCGGCTCGGGAGCCGCGGCGGCCTGCGGGGCCGGAGCCTGGGCGGCGGCCGAGGCGCGCTCGCGCTGGTTGCGGGCGGCCTCCAGCACGTCCTGCTTGCGGATGCGCCCGCCGACACCGGTGCCCGTCAGCGAGTCCAGGTCGACGCCGTGCTCGCCGGCGAGCTTGCGCACCAGCGGGGTGACGTACGGGCTCTCCCCGGAGGGGGCCGGCTCGGCGGCCGGGGCCTGGCGGGGCGGAGCGGGTGCGACCGGGATGGCGGGGGCCGGGGTGGCCGGAGCCGGGGGGGCGCTCTGGCGGGGCGGAGCCGGTGCGACCGGGATGGCGGGGGCCGGAGCGGGGGCGGGTGCCGGCGGGGCGGGTGCCGGCGGGGCGGGCTGCGGGATCGAGGAGATCGGCTGGGCCGGGGCGGGCTCGGCCTGCGGCGCGGGAGCGCTCTCCTGAGCCGGGGCGGCGCCCGCGGAGCCGTTCTCGTCGATCACGGCCAGCTCGGCGCCGACCTCGACGGTCTCGTCCTCACCTACGATGATCTTGGTGAGGATGCCCGCCGCGGGCGACGGGATCTCGGTGTCGACCTTGTCGGTGGAGACTTCGAGGAGCGGCTCGTCGGCCTCGACGCGCTCGCCCTCCTTCTTCAGCCAACGGGTGACGGTGCCCTCGGTGACGCTCTCGCCGAGCTGGGGCATCTGTACGGACTTCGGCATGATTGTCTTCTCTCGTCTTTCCGAGTGAGGGCCTGGGGTTAGTTGTGGACGTGCAGTGGCTTGCCGGCCAGGGCCAGCATCGCCTCGCCGACGGCCTCGGACTGGGTCGGGTGCGCGTGGACGAGCTGAGCCACCTCGGAGGGCAGGGCCTCCCAGTTGTAGATCAGCTGACCCTCGGTCACCAGTTCGCCGATGCGGCGGCCGACCATGTGCACGCCGAGGACGGGGCCGTCCTTCGCTGAAATGATCTTTACCGCGCCCTGCGTCTGCAGGATCTGACTCTTGGGGTTGCCCGCGAGGTCGTAGGTGAACTCCACGATCTCGTGGCCGCGCTCTCTCGCCTGGGTGGAGGTGATGCCCACCGAGGCGACCTCGGGGTCGGAGTAGGTGATCCGGGGCACGCCGTCGTAGTCGATCGGCGCCGGGTTGAGCCCGGCGATGTGCTCGGCCACCAAGATGCCCTCGGCGAAGCCCGCGTGGGCGAGCTGCAGGGTCGGGATCAGGTCGCCGACGGCGTACACGCCCGGCACGCTGGTCTGGCAGAACTCGTTCACGGTGACGGTGCCGCGCTCGATGACGACGCCCGCCTCCTCAAGGCCCATGCCGGAGGAGACGGCGCCGCGGCCGACGGCCACCAGCAGCAGCTCGGCCTCCAGGGTCTTGCCGTTGGCGAGCGTGACGACCACACCGGTGTCGGTGGTCTTGACGCCCTCGAAGAAGACGCCCAGCTCCTGCTTGATGCCGCGGCGGCGGAAGGCGCGCTCCAGCAGCTTGGAGCTCGACTCCTCCTCCAGCGGGAGCAGGTGCGGCAGTCCCTCGACGATCGTCACCTCGGCGCCGAAGGAGCGCCAGACACTGGCGAACTCCACGCCGATCACGCCGCCGCCCAGGACGACCACCGAGGCGGGCACCCGGTCCAGCTTGAGCGCGTGCTCGCTGGTGATGATCCGCTCGCCGTCGATCTCCAGGCCGGGCAGGGACCGGGGCGCCGAGCCCGTCGCCAGCACGATGTTGCGGCCCTCGTAGACCTCGGAGCCGACGGCGATCCGGTTCGGGCCCACCATACGGCCCTCACCCTCGACGATCGTGATGCCCCTGCTCTTCAGCAGGCCCTGCACGCCCTTCCAGGCGCGTGTGACGATCTTGTCCTTGAACGCGTGGACCGCGGGTACGTCGATGCCCTCGAAGCGGGCCTTGACGCCGTACGTCTCGCTCTCCCGCGTCTCGTCGGCGACCTCCGCCGAGTGCAGAAGGGCCTTGGTGGGGATACACCCCCGGTGCAGGCACGTGCCGCCGATCTTGTCCTTCTCGATCAGCACGACCGTCTTGCCCAGCTCGGCCGCCCGCAGAGCGCAGGCATACCCACCGCTACCGCCACCCAGAACGACGATGTCGTACGGGCCGCTGCCATCAACCACAGGAAAGCTCCTTGTTGGATTGAAATACCCTGTCACGGTCGCGCCTGTTCCGTGCCCTCACCGGCCTGGTGAACACCGATTCGCGTCCACTTCTCCGCCCTCGGGCCCCGGCTCGTCGCCCGGCCGGTGTCCCGCCGCTGGCCGAACACCGACAACCGCATCTTTTCATCTGTTCGTGTCGCCCGGTGACCCGCGTGCGCGGGCCCCCGGTCAGCCCGCGTAACGCTCGGCGAGGCCGACGAGTGTCCGGGTGATCGCGCCGGTGCCGCCCTTCGGCGTGTACCCGTGGGGCTCGCCCTTGTTGAACGCGGGACCGGCCATGTCGATGTGCGCCCAGCGGACCCCGTCCGGCACGAACTCCCGCAGGAAGATGGCCGCGGTCAGCATGCCGCCGAAACGCTCGGGGTGCAGGTTGGCGATGTCGGCGACGGGGGAGTCGAGCCCCTTGCGGAGTTCCTCGGGCAGGGGCATGCCCCACGCGCCCTCCCCCTGCTCGCCGGCGGTCTCGACGACCTCCGCGCGCAGGTCGTCGTCGTTGGCCATGACGCCGGCCGTACGCCAGCCGAGCGCGACGATCTGCGCGCCGGTGAGCGTGGCGATGTCCACGATCACGTCGGGGTTGTCCTGGGCGGCGCGGGCGATGCCGTCGATCAGGACCAGGCGGCCCTCGGCATCGGTGTCGAGCACCTCGACGGTCTTGCCCGCGAAGCTGGTGAACACGTCGGAGGGGCGCTGGGCGGTCCCGCTGGGCATGTTCTCCGCCAGGCAGAGGTAGCCGACGGCGTTGACCTTCAGGCTCAGCCCGGCGATCGCCACGAGCGCGCCGAGAACCGCGCCCGCGCCGCCCATGTCGGATTTCATCCAGTCCATCGAGGCCGCCGGCTTGAGCGACAGGCCGCCCGAGTCGAAGGTGATGCCCTTGCCGACGAAGGCGAGCGTCTTGGCGGCCTCCGGGTGGCTGTAGGCGAGGCGCACCAGGCGAGGCGGGTTGACCGACCCCTGGCCGACGGCGACGATGCCGCCGTAGCCGCCCTCCTTGAGTGCCTTCTCGTCCAGGATCTCCACCGACAGGCCGGCCTCCGAGCCGGCCTGCTCGGCGATCTCGGCGAAGCGCGCCGGCCACAGGTCCGAGGGCGGGGTGTTGACCAGGTCGCGGACCAGGGAGACCGATTTCGCCACGGTGACGGCGTGCTCGACCGCTGCCTCGGCGCCGTCGGCGCCGCTCAGCACGGTGATCTCGGTCACCGGGGCGGTCCGCTCGCCGTCCGTGCGGTATCTGGTGAAGGAGTAGGCGCCGAGCAGGCCGCCCAGGGCGACCGCTCCGGCCTGTCGCGCGTCGCCGGCGGGCAGGGCGAGCGCGACGCGCTCGGTGCCGGCCAGGGCGCGGGTCGCCGTGCCCGCGGCGCGGCGGAGGGCCTCGGGCTCGTATCCGCCGCCGGGAGCGTCGCCGAGGCCCACGACGACGAGGAGCGGGGCGGTCAGCGCGCCGAAGGTCGGGACCTTGGCCACCTCGCCGGGCTTGCCCTTGACGCCCATGGCGCCGAGCGTCGCGGCGAGCCGGCCGCCGAGCGCCTGGTCAAGCCCTTCGGCTCCCGGAGCGGGGTGCGGGCCGTCCGGGCCGGTATGGACCCCGACGACCAGGGCGTCGGTGTCGAGCGAGACAGCGTTGTCAATTGAGTTCAGCCGCACAGTGGTCACGCGCCCGATGCTAGTCCCCTTGAGCCGTACGCATAAACGAGGGTTCGTCCCATGAATTAAATATCGGCCAGATGGTGCTACGGCAAGTAGCGTCATTTTGTAAATGGTGCTATTGTTGCTAGTATCATGTTGCTTACCCTGGATCTGAACGACTCCCGGCCCCTGCACGACCAGGTCGCCGGCACGATCCGCCGCGCCATCGCGGACGGCTCCTACGCGCCGGGCGACCGGCTGCCACCCGCCCGGGATCTGGCGGACGCGCTGGGCATCAACGCCAACACCGTGCTGCGCGCCCTGCGCGAACTGCGGGACGAGGGCCTGCTGGAGTTCCGCCGCGGACGGGGGGTCAGCGTGCTCGGCCGCCCCGACGCCCGCGCGGTGCTGGCGGAGGCGGCGCGCGAACTGCTCGCCGAGGCCGACCGCTACGGCTACGGACCCGAAGAAGTGATCCACATCATCAGGGAGCTGTCGTGACCCGCCCGCCGCGTCCCCTCACACCCCGTCCGACCTCTCGGACCCCCCAGGAGAGAGCCGTTATGACATACCAAGGTTCCCCGGAAGGAGGCGCGATGACCTCCCGAGGCCGCGCCGTGGTCGCCCTTGTCTGGGGCGTGCTCGTCACCACCGTCCTGATCGGCCTGCCGCTCGCGCTCCGCGACCGCCTCCCCGATCCCCTCGCGACCCACTGGGACGGCGGCTTCATCCCCGACGGTCACACCTCCTTCGGCGGGAGCGTCCTGGCCGACCTGTTCCTGTGGGGCGTCGGCTGGGCCTTCCTGCTCGGCACCGCGCTGCGCGGCACGGTGCTGGACACCCGGCTGTGGCGCGCTCTGTGGTGGGGTTTCCTGTTCGGCTGGGCCGTGTTCGCCCTGGGCGTGCAGGGCTTGGCCCTCTACGCCAACCTCGACGTCGCCGACTGGCGTCAGGCGGTGCTGCCCGGCTGGCTGCTCGCCGCCGTGCTCGGCTCCGCCCTCGCGGCCGGTGCGGTCGCGGGCCTGCTCGGCAGGGGCGAGCCCGACCCGCCCCGCGACCACCCGGTGCCGCCGAGCATGCGGCTGCGGCCGGGACGGCGTGCCGTCTGGGTGAGCCGCACCACCAACCCCTGGCTGGTCGGTCTCTCCACCGCGGCACTGCTGGCCCTGGTGGTCGCCGGCGTGCTCTTCACGACGGGGATCCTGACCGACGGGGCCGCCTGGATCAGCCTGATCGTCTTGATCCCGTTGACGCTGTTCGGGTTCGCCACCAGCTCGATCAGCGCCCGGGCGGACGAGAAGGGCCTGAGCATCGGCTTCGGCCCCCTGGGGCGGCCCGTTCACCGTACTCCGATCGGTGAGATCGAGGCGGCCTGGGTGGAGAACTACGGCCCCTCCAGGGTTGGGGGCTGGGGCGTGCGCGGCATGCCGGGCACCGGCCGGATCACGCTCATGTTGCGCGGTGGCGAGTGCCTGGTCGTCCGCCGTGTCACGGGAGCGGAGATCGCCGTCTCCGTGGACGACGCCGAGCACGGCGCCGCCCTGCTGAACGCCTACACCGCCGAGACCGTCACCTCCTGACCGCCCCGCGTCCCGGCCGCCCCCACTCCCCGCTCCGTCCCGGCCGCGGACCGGGGCGGAGCGCGTCCCCCTATCGCCCCCCTGATCAACTCGATCCCGGCGTTCGGTGAGGGGCGGCGCTGGAGGGGCCGGCCCGCCTGCCGGTCCGCTTGCCCGCCCCGATCGCCGGATGAACCGGTGCGCCCCCGCGCCCGGCCACGGCGACGCCCGTACCTCCGGTCTCTCGGCGGACCCCGCCGACCGGCCCCGGCGCCGTCCTCAGGGGGAACCCACCGTCACCGCGTACACCACCAGCGCCGTTGCGGTGGCGATCTCCACGAGTGCGCCGAGCACGTCGCCGGTGATCCCGCCCAGCCGTCGTACGGCCCGCCGCCGTAGCGCCCAGGCCGCCGACAGGCCCGCCAGGACGGCCAGCGGAGGCCCCAGGACGCCTGGCACGAGGCCGGAGCCCGCGCCGATCACGTAGGTGAGGGCCAGAGGCGCCGTGCCGAGGAACACCAGTGCCGTCACGGCCAGCGCGGGGCCCCGCCGTACGGTGCCCGCGACCATCGTGCCGAGGCCGCCGGGCCGGGCGGACGGAACCCCGGTACGGCAGGCCCAGGTCAGCGCCAGCCTTCCCGTCGCGCAGGCCGTGATCAGGGCGGCCGGGCCCGCTCCCGCGGCCGTGACCTCCGACAGCGCCGCCACCTGAACCAGCAGGGTGAGGACCAGCGTCACGACGCCGAACGGGCCGATGTCGGACTGTTTCATGATGTCCAGCGCCCGTTCGGCGGGCCTGCCGCTGCCCAGCCCGTCGGCCAGGTCGGCCAGCCCGTCCAGGTGCAGTCCCCGGGTGAGCAGCGCGGGCACCGCGACGGCCAGCGCCGACGCGAGCAGCGGGCCGACCCCCAGCCACGGCGCCACCGCCGGTACGGCCGCGCCCACGGTCCCGATCAGGGCTCCCACGAACGGGGCGATCGTCATCGCGACCCCGCCCGCCCGGCGGTCGACCACACCCGGCCGGACCGGGAACACGCTCAGCGTGCCGATCGCCAGACGCAGCCCGTCGACCGGCGTGGACGGCGTCCCCGAGGGTGGAGTTGCAGACACGGTCGACGATCGTAGCCCGCGGTTTCCCCCGGACGGCCCGGCGGGGCGCGCCACTCCCGGGGAAGGCCGAAAGGAGAGGTCACAGGGGCAGCGGGAGGAGGCGGCCGGCCACGACCAGGGTGACCTCCTCGGACTCACGGGCCAGGCGCCGGTTCAGCCGGCCGAGGGTGTCGCGGAACATCCGGCCGCTGGAGGTCGCGGGCACCACGCCAAGGCCGACCTCGTCGGAGACCGCCACGACCCGGGCCCCGGGCCGCCGCCAGGCCGTGACCAGCTCGTCGCACCGGGCGGCGACCGCGTCCAGGCCGTCCCCGCCCGACCAGGCGTCGCACTCGTCGAAGACGGCGGCGACCCAGGTGCCGAGACCGTCCACCAGCAGCGGGATGTCGGTGCTCCGTACCAGCCCGGCCAGGTCGGTGGTCTCGGACGTCTCCCAGTGCGCGGGCCGTCGCTCCCGGTGCGCCCTGACCCGGCGGTCCCACTCGGCGTCGCCGTCGCCGGACGGGCCGGTCGCCACGTAGCGGACCCTTGGCTCGGTGGCCAGGCGGAGTTCGGCCTCGGCCGACTTACCCGAGCGCGCCCCGCCCAGAAGCAGGGTCCGCCGGGGGAGCGGGGCGCGGGCGGGGGCGGGCTCGCCGAGGTCGAGGACCGTTCCGTCCGGTACGGCCCGCACCCCCCACAGCGCGGCCCGGCGGGCCAGCTCGGCCTCGGTCGGCACCCGGTGGTCGATGTGCACCGCCACGACGTGGGTCCGATCGGTGACCGCGCCCCGGCGGCGCAGGCCCCCCAGTCGTTCGGGCCGGTCCAGGACGTCCATCAGCACCAGGTCGAACACCGCCCGGCCGCCGTCTGGACGCCCCGGATGTTCCGGAGACGGCCGGTCGGCCGATTCCCCGTCCCCGGGCAGGGCGGGGAGGCCGGCGGGCGGGGCCGCGTAGAGGATCCGGTGGCCGCCGGGGGTGGTGAGGACGAGACCGTCGGGACCGGTCGAGACCCGGTAGCCGGCGGGCAACCGGGCGGTGCCGGGGGAGGTCTCGTGATCCTGGAGGGCCGGGTTGGCGAGGGGGAGCCGTACGGAGCGGTCGTCGAGGGAGGCGGGGGACGTGTCGTGGCCGGACAGCAGGACGACCTCGGCGGGGCGGCGACGACCGGGGGACAGGCGGAGGCAGGAGGCGCAGCCGCATCCCCGGGCGGGCCAGCCGCCGGCTCCCGCCGTACCGGAGATCAGGACCTTCACCGTCTCAGCGTATGGGCACCGAACCCGGGGAACGCGCCCCGTCCCCGTCCCCGCGCCCGGAGACGGTGCGGTGGATGTAGGGTTCGCTGAGCCTTCCGGAGGGCACCGCCCGACCTGTGGGAGAAGACCCGGCGTGCGAAGGCCCGGCCTCGTGGACCGGCCCGGTGAAGAAGGAGCGTATGGCATGACTTGGCACTGGCGTTATGAAAACGCGAACGGCGGCGAGGTGACCGAGGGGGTCGCGCCGTCCGAGGCGTTCCCCAGCCAGGCGGACGCGGAGTCGTGGCTCGGCGAGAGCTGGCGCGATCTGCTGGAGGCCGGTGTCGAGAAGGTCACGCTGCTCGAAGGCGACCGGGTCGAGTACGCGAGGATGTCGCTGCGCGCCGAATAGCCCGGACGGGCGGGTGATCGGAGAACACCTTCGTGTCTCTCCGCGATCCGGAGCCCTCCGAGGTCTCCCGGTGATGTCGGAGAACCCCTCCGGGGCCTTCCGCGCACCGGAAGGCCCCGGAGGGGTGAAGCCCCGGTGAGGGCCGCTTTCATGCCCCTTGTCGGGCGTGTGTGGAGGCCCCGGAGAGGGTGAGCTCCGGTGGCCGGTGACTACGGGCGCTTGGCGGGGCTGACGGTCTTGGCGGGATCCCGCTCGACGACCGGGCCGAGAATGTCGTCGACCCTCTTCAGCGCCTCGGCGTCCAGCTTCACGCCGGCGGCCTTGACGTTGTCGCGGACCTGCTCCGGCCTGGTCGCCCCGACGATGGCGGAGGCCACGTTCGGGTTCTGCAGCACCCACGCCACGGCGAGCTGGGCCATGGTCAGACCGAGGTCGCCGGCGATCGGCCTCAGCTCCTGGACACGGGTGAGCATGTCCTCGTTGATCATCCGGGAGATGAAGCCGCCGCCGGCCGGGTCGGTGGCCCGGGATCCGGCGGGGGGCGGACGCCCGGGCAGATACTTGCCGGTGAGCACGCCCTGGGCGATCGGGGACCAGACGATCTGGCCGACGCCCTCCTTCTCGCTCAGCGGCACGACCTCGGCCTCGATGACCCGCCACAGCATCGAGTACTGCGGCTGGTTGGAGACCAGGCGGTCGAGGCCGAGTTCGTCGGCGATCTTCAACGCCTGGGCGATCTGCTCGGCGGTCCACTCGCTGACGCCGATGTAGAGGACTTTGCCCTGCCGTACGAGGTCGTCGAAGGTTTTGAGGGTCTCCTCCAGTGGTGTCTCGTAGTCGAAGCGGTGGGCCTGGTACAGGTCGATGTAGTCGGTCTTCAGGCGCCGCAGCGAGCCGTGGATGGACTCGGTGATGTGCTTGCGGGACAGGCCGCGGTCGTTCGGACCTGCGCCTGTGGGCCAGTAGACCTTGGTACAGATCTCCAGGGACTCGCGGCGGACGCCTTCCAGCGCGCGCCCGAGCACCTCCTCCGCCTTGGTGGCCGCGTAGACGTCGGCGGTGTCGAAGGTGGTGATCCCCTCGTCGAGCGCCGCCCGCACGCATTCCCTGGCGGTCTCTTCCTCGACCTGGGAGCCATGAGTGATCCAGTTGCCGTAGCTGATCTCGCTGACCATGAGACCGCTACGGCCAAGGTGGCGGAATTTCATGCGCTTGACCTTAATAGCTGCCATGGGACAGAGTGATTCGGGATACTCTGCCCGGCGTGTCGCGGTTGATCACTTCTCGATGGGTACGGCTCGGTTTGGTGGCCGTCGCGCTGACGGCGATCGTCGTGGTCGTCCTGCGCTCGCGCCGGTCTCGCAGCACCCCGGGGCCGGTGTCCCGGGCCGCCCCCGGAGCGCCGCCCGGGACCGCCCCGCCGGGCGAGGCCGAGTCCGGCCGGGTGCCGCGATGGCCCCCGGCCCCGATCCTCGGCACCCCCACCGCCGACGATCTCAGGCGTTACGCCGTCCCCGCCTATATCCCCGCGTTCCTCTCCGCGAAGCCTTACCCGCGAGAACCCCTCGACGGCGCCGTCCGGCGCAGGCTGGTCCGCTGGGGCGCCGCCGCGTGCGCGCTGGGCGTGCTGTTCCTCGGCGCCCAGGCGCTGGAGGACGTGACCTTCTCCAAGAGGGAGGAACCGGCACCCGCGGGAGGGGTTTTCGGCGGGGGATCCTCCGATCCCGCGACGTTCCCGTGTGTGCCCGAGGCTCGGGACACCGGCGCGGGAACGGACGGGTGGACGCCGGACGATCGGCACGACCCGATCTGCCGGGACATGGGTGTCCAGCCCCCCTCCCGCTGGGGGCGGGTGGAGATCCGGCCCCTCCCCGAGGGCACCTCGGCCCGGGTTCGGAGACGGGCCGGCTCGGTGCCCGACGCGGACTGCCGCCCCTCGGGCGAGGCGCCGCGGGCGCGGGCGCTCAGCCCGGGGGTGACCCGGGCGGTGAACCGGCAGTGGACGCGGATCGAGCGATGGCTGAAGGCCAACGCCCCCGCCACCCGCCGCACCCTCGCCCCGCCTGCCAGAGGCCGGACGATCGCGATCGCCGAGGCGCAGATGGGGTTGCGGTTCCCCGACGACCTGCGCGCCTCACTGCTACGTCACAACGGGGCCCTCGCCTCCGGCGGGACCTCGGGCTTCGGCCTCCTGGCCGGGAAGATGCTCGGCGTACGGGAGATCCGTGACACCTGGCGGGGGCTGTGCGGGATCGGGGGCCCGCGCCCGCGGCGGTGGGAGGGAGGGATGATCCCCATCGCCTCCGACCTGACCGGTGGCCGCCTCGCGGTCGACTCGGCCGGGCGCGGCGTGGCGGAGATCGGTGAGGAGGGGGAGGCGGACTTCACGCCGGGCGGTGTCCGGATCCGTTCGCACTACGCGCTGCTGAAGAGGACCGCCGACGCCCTGGAGGCCGACGGGACCGTCGGCCAAAAGCCCCGGGTCACCGGGGCCGCCGAACTCGGTTCGGACCCCGTCGGCTCCGGCTGAGCGCCGCCGCTCCGGGGCGCCCCGCCCCGTCCCGCCCTGCCCCGTCCCGGAGGAGACGGGGCCGCGATGCCCGAGCGGGGTTCTACTTCTTCGGCGGGACCGGCTTGCCGCCCGGCAGGACGGCGGGCGGCGGGAAGCGCAGCTTGCGGATCTGCAGCGCGCGCATGGCGGCGTAGAAACCGACGCCCTTGAGGCTCTCGCCGGGGAACTTCTCGGCCGCCAGCTTCTTGACCTTCCACGACACCCAGACCGAGGTGAACAGGACGCCCACCATCATGACCGGCCATCCGATCGTGATGACGGCGACGTAGACGTAGCCGCGGATCTCGCCGGGGAACGGGATCCAGGTGAGCAGCAGGATGAGCAGGGAGAACGGCAGGAAGTACTGGCTGACGACGCGGCGGGAGTCCACCCAGTCGCGGGCGAACTTGCGGGCCGGACCCCGGTCGCGGGCCGGGAAGTAGCGCTCGTCGCCACGCATCATGCCCTCGCGCGCCTTGACGCGGTCGTTGGCCTGACGGTCGCGAAGTTGCTTGTAGGCCTCTTTGCGGTTCTGAGGGGCGTTCACCGGCTGGCGGCGACGGCCTTCGGCGTCCCGGCGCTTGGGTGTGGGACGCCCCTTGCCCGCAGGCTTAGGATCGTTGACGGAGACGGGGGAGTCGTCCGCGGTGGTCTGGGTACGTCGGAACACATCGTCAGCCTACCGGGACTGCAACTTAGTGACGCCCCCGCACGTTATGCGTAGGGTGAACCTAGGTGGCTCCGGTGCTTTTCTTGGGGGGCTGGAATCACTGGGGTGACCGGAAGCGCATTTGAAGAAGGGGACGGCCGACGCGCATGAGCGTGATGAAGAGACTTTCCATGATCTTCAAGTCCAAGGCCAACAACGCCTTGGACAAGATGGAGGATCCACGCGAAACCCTGGACTACTCCTACCAGCGTCAGTTGGAGTTGTTGCAGAAGGTGCGCCGTGGTGTGGCCGACGTCGCCACCTCACGCAAGCGGGTGGAGTTGCAGATCAACCAGATCGAGACTCAGTCGCGCAAGCTTGAGGAGCAGGGCCGCAAGGCCCTCGGCGTGGGACGGGAGGATCTCGCCCGCGAGGCGCTGACCCGCAGGTCGGGCCTGCAGACCCAGATCGCCGATCTCCGCGTGCAGCATGACAACCTGCAGGCCGAGGAGGAGAAGCTCACCACCGCCTCGCACCGGCTGCAGGCCAAGGTTGACTCCTTCCGCACCAGGAAGGAGACGATCAAAGCGACCTACACCGCGGCCGAGGCGCAGACGCGGATCAACGAGGCCTTCTCCGGCATCTCCGAGGAGATGGGCGACGTCGGTCTGGCGATCCAGCGCGCCGAGGACAAGACCGCCTCGATGCAGGCTCGCGCGGGGGCCATCGACGAGCTGCTGGCCAGCGGCGCGCTCGACGACTTCAGCGGTCAGCGCGGCGACGACATCCAGGCCGAGCTCGACCGCATGGGCGGCGGGCAGGACGTGGAGCTGGAGATCGCCCGGATGAAGGCGGAGCTCGGCCAGGCTCCGGCGCCCAAGAGCGCGATCGAGCCGGGTCCGTCCCAGCAGCCTCAGCCCCAGCCCCAGTCACATCAGACTCAGCAGCTCCGTCAGCCGGGGGAGGGACTGTGATCGTTCGCATCATGGGGGAGGGGCAGATCGAGATCGCCTCCGACGACCTCGACGTCCTCAACGCCCTGGACGGTGAGCTGGAGGCGGCGATCGTCGCCGGCGACGAGACCGTCTTCAGGACCAGACTGCACGACCTGCTGGACAAGGTCCGTCACGTCGGCAAGCCTCTCCCGGACGACAGCCTGGAGTCCTCGGAGCTGATTTTGCCTCCGTCGGACGCTTCCATGGACGAAGTGCGGGAGATGCTGGGCAACGAAGGGCTCATTCCCGGATAGCTTGGTCATATGGCACATACCCGGTTCGCCCCCGACCGGGGCCTGACCACCCGCATGATCCTGACCATGTTCCTGCTCGGGCTGCTCTACGTCGTGTTCGTGGGCGCGCTGATCGCACTGGGCGTCCAGACGGTCCTGGTGCTCCTCATCGCCGGAGGCACCCTGCTGGTGCAGTACTTCATGTCCGATCGCATCGCGCTGTTCGCGATGCACGGACGTGTGGTCAGCCCTGAGCAGGCACCCGAGCTGCACGGCGTGATCGATCGCCTCTGCGCCATGGCCGACATGCCCAAGCCGCGGGTGGCGATCGCCGACTCGGACGTTCCGAACGCGTTCGCCACCGGCCGCAACCAGAAGAACTCCGTGGTCTGCGCGACCACCGGGCTGCTGCGCCGCCTGGAGTCGGCCGAGCTGGAGGGCGTGCTCGCCCACGAGATGTCCCACGTGGCGCACCGCGACGTCGCGGTGATGACCATCGCCTCGTTCCTCGGCATCGTGGCCGGTCTGATGACCCGGTTCGCGCTCTACACCGGCCTGGGACGGAACCGTGACGACCGGGGCGGCCTGCCGATCGGCCTGATCGTGGTGCTGGTCTCGGCCCTGGTGTACGCCGTGAGCTTCCTGCTCACCCGTGCCCTGTCCCGCTACCGCGAACTGGCCGCCGACCGGGCGGGCGCGATGCTCACGCAGCGTCCCTCGGCCCTGGCCAGCGCGCTGGTCAAGGTCAGCGGAGAGATGTCGCGCATCCCGACCAGGGACCTGCGCGAGGCCGAGCCGTTCAACGCCTTCTTCTTCGCCCCCGCGCTGGCGGGCCGCTCCGGCCTGACCACGCTGTTCGCCACCCATCCGCCGCTGAACCGGCGCCTGGAGCAGCTCAGCCGGATCTCCGCCCAGCTCGGACAGGGAGCGTGATCGGTGGCCAGGTGGTGGGACGCTCTGCTGGGCCGTACCGAACCCGTCAGACCCGATCTGGACGCCCTGTTCGCGCTGCCGTCGGCGGCGGTGACCCTGCAGGCCGCGACGGACCTGACGCCGGCCGGGCTGGGCTCGGTCTGCTTCCGCTCGGCCGAGGGCGGGGCGTTCACCACACTGGAGCACGACGTCGTCGATCTGCTCGCCGCCGGGGGAGGCCCGCCGGTCACGCGGTCCGAGGACTCCTACGGCTACACGTGGCTGCTGGTGCGCCGTACCCCCGATCAGGTCGGCGAGCTGGTCACCGACCTGCACGCGGTCAACTCCTCCCTTGAGGGCGCGGGTTTCGGCCCCTCCCTGCTCTGCTCACTGATCTCCTTCGCCGACCGGGACGGGCACAGACTCGCCCTGGTGTACCTCTACAAGCGGGGGACCTTCTACCCGTTCGCGCCGCTCTCCGGCGGGCACAGGGACAACGCGCTGGAACTTCAGGTACGCGCCGCGCTTGAGGGGGAGCTGAGGATCGAGCCCGACCTGGGCCGCTGGTTCCCCCTCTGGGGCGCCCCCGGGCTGTGAGCGGTGGGTTCCCGCCGAAGGGTGCCCCCGGCCGCCGCCCGCGCCTTCGTCCTGGCGGGCCTGTGCTACAGCGCCTGGGTGCCGTTGCAGTTTCTCAACCCCGGGGTCGACCGGGTCTGGGCCTACGTCAGCGAACTGGCCGCCGCCGACCAGCCGTGGTCGTGGCTGGTGCGGGCCGCCGACGTGGCGGCCGGGCTCGCCTGCCTGGCCGGGGTGGCCCTGGCGCCCGACGGCCGCCCCGACAGGGCCGGGACGGCCGGCTGGCTCGGCCTCGCGCTGTTCGGCGGGATGACGGTGCTGGACGCCGGTCTCTTCCCGCTGGACTGCGCCTCGCTGAGCGATCCGTCGTGCGCGGCGGCCGAGGCCGCGGGCAGGGTCTCGGCCGCCCACCGGATCCACGCGGTGGTCAGCTCCCTGGCGCTCGCCGGGGTGATGGTCAGTCTCGTGGCGCTGCCGGTGAGCGCGCTGCGGCGGCGCAGGTGGCGGATCCTCGCCTGGAGCGGGGCCGTGCCGGCCTCTCTGATGGCCGTCGCCACGGTGTGGACCCTCGCCCTGGTGGCGGCCGGTCCCAGCGGCCCGGTGGGGGTCGCGCAGCGTTTCCAGCTCGGGGTCGTCGCGCTCTGGCTTCTGCTGCTGGGGGTCGCCCTGGCGCTGGACAGGACCCCGGAACCCCCGCCGACGGCGCACATCCTCGCGGAGGGGGCCGGGAGGCCACCGGTGCTGATCTGCGCGGGGATGGCCGGGGCATGGTTCCACTGGGACCGGGTCGCCGCCGCTCTGAGCCGCGACCACGAGGTGATCCGTTTCGACCGGCCGGGGCTGGGGCTCAGCTCGGGCCACCTCGGGCCGCCCACGCTCGGTGAGGAGGCCGGCCGGATCGCCGCGCTCGCCGGGACCGGGGCGGTGGTGGTGGGGCACTCGGTCGCCGGCCTGCACGCCGAGGCGTTCGCCAGGCTCCACCCCGGGCAGGTGGCCGGGCTGGTCCTGGTCGATCCCAGCTGTGAGAGCGCCCCGAGGGCTCGCGCCGGCCCGTGCGGGGCCGCGGTGCGCGCCGTACAGCGGGCCCTGCCCGCCCTGGGCCGCACCTTCGGCGCCACCGCGCTCGCCTACCCGGTGCTGCCCCTGGCGCACCGTCTCCTCATGGGGACATCCGGTCAGGGTCGTCCGGTGTACGGCAGGGGCCGGGTGCTGGCCGCCGCGCTGGCCGAATGGCTGGCCTACCCGGACATGGCCGCCGAGCTCGGCGAGCTGCGCGCGAGCCGCCCCTTCCCGCGGATCCCGGTCGTCGTTCTCAGCGCCGGTCCCGAAGACCTCTGTCACCGCGACCTCGCCCGGCTGCTGAACGCCAGGCTGGTCACCCTTCCCGGCGTCGGGCACCAGGTTCAGCTCGAACGCCCCGAGGTGATCGTCGAGGCCGTCCGGACGCTCGGCGGCCACCACGACGGGCGGCCGGGTGGTCGCCGCGGGTAGTTGGTTTCGGTCCGCCCCCTCCGGGATTGATGCACCGGTTGTGATTCTTTGCCGTCACAATGGACCGTAAAAATATGCCAAAGGGAGGGTGTGGGTATGCCGGACCTTGCGTCCTTGCGGCCGGGAGACCCCGAGCGGGTGCGGGAGTATCGGCTCACGGCGAGACTCGGCGAGGGCGGCCAGGGAACGGTCTATCTCGGCGTGTCGCCCACCGGTGCCCGGGTCGCGGTCAAGCTCCTGCGCGCCGATCTCGCGCAGGACGAGGAGGCGCTGGAGCGCTTCGTGCGCGAGGTGGGCACCGCCCAGCGGGTCGCGCCGTTCTGCACCGCCGCGGTGATCGACACCGGGGTCGACCGGCACCGCCCGTACATCGTCAGCGAGTACATCGACGGCCCGACACTGGCCGAGATCGTGGCCGCGGAGGGGCCGCGTGCGGGCTCGGCCCTGCACCGGCTGGCGATCGGCACCGTGACCGCGCTCGTCGCCATCCACCAGGCGGGCATCGTGCACCGGGACTTCAAGCCGTCCAACGTGCTCCTCGCCCCCGACGGCCCCCGAGTGATCGACTTCGGTATCGCCAAGGCCCTCGACCGGACTTCCACGCTGACCGCCACGGCGATCGGCACCCCCTCCTACATGACCCCCGAGCAGCTGGCCGGGGAGAACGCCGGGCCGTCCGCCGACATGTTCGCCTGGGGCTGCACCATGGTCTTCGCGGCCACCGGCCAGCCGCCGTTCGGCGTCGACAGCCTGCCCGCGATCTTCAATCGGATCATGAACATGGAGCCCGACCTGCGGGCCATCACCGATCCGGCGCTGCGGGACCTGGTCGGGCACTGCCTGTCCAAGGACCAGGCCCGGCGCCCGACCGCGGGGGAGGCCCTGCTGCGGCTGCTTGGCCACACCGGCGGCGCGCCGGGGACGCCGGGGACGCCGGGGACACAGACGCCCACCGCGCCCCGGGGCATCCTCGCCGAGGGCTCGGCCGCCGCCGCGCAGCGGACGGGCCCCGGCTCCGGCGGCCTCCTCCCGCCCCCGCGGGACGGCCACCTTCCGCGGGACGGCCACACCCAGCACGCCGCCCACCTCCCGCAGGACGATCCCCTCCCGCAGTCCGCCTTTCTCCCGCAGGACGGCTACCCTCCGCAGGGCGCCCACCCTCCGCCTCCGCGGGGCGGCCGTCAGCAGCCTCCACAGGCCGGATACGGCCCGGCCGGCCATCCGCAGCAGACCGGGCCGGGAGGCCGGCAGGGGCTTCCGGGCCCCGGACCCGGGCCGGGAGGTTATCCGCCCCGGCAGACCGGGCCGGGGCACCCGCGGCAGGCCGGGCCCGGCTACCCGCAGCCCCACGGTTACCCGCAGTCCCACGGCGGTCCGCCGACCCACCCGTCCCAGGGAGGCCCGCAGCCGTTCCACGGGGCTCCGCCGTACCGGGGGCCGGGGGCGGCCGGGGCCGGACGTGGGCGCGGGGCCTGGATCGCGGTCGGTGTGGGACTCGTGGTCACACTCGCCCTGGCGGGAGGGATCACGCTGGCGCTGCGGGCCGGTAAGTCCGGCCCGGTCGTCACCCGGGCAGCCGGCGGCGACGACGTGCCCACGACCTCCACCCCCACTCCCACCGTCTCCGATCCGCCCCGGGCGACCAGGACGATCAAGCTGCCGGGCGGTTCGACCACGGTCCAGGAAAGCGACGACGACCCGATCAAGCTCACCTCCTACAGCCTCGACTGGGACAAGAACCTCTATGTCCGCACCTTCGGCGGCAGCACCTTCACCAAGAACGACAAGTACTTCCAGTACACGGTGAACGCCTCGGGTACCCAGGCGCTGGCCACCGACAAGGTCTACGACGCCGACAGCTACGCCGTCGTCTCGGTCGTCGACCGGAAGTCCGGCGCGGTGACCCGGATCAGGATCACCAAGGCGCCCGTCTACCCCACCGTCCCGCAGTGGTCCCCGGACGGCACGCGGGGCCTGGTGACGCTCTACAAGGCGGTGGGGAGCACCAGCAAGGAGTACGGCTACGCGGTCATCGACGTCGCGGGGAAGAAGGCCAGGATCGTCCGCGTGAAGGAGAGGGACGCGGGCAAGTGGAGTTACTTCTGGCGGGGGGACGGCAGGGCCGTCGGGACCTGGGCGCTCGCCGGCGAGACCCGGCGCATCCGCTTCTACGACCTTCGGGGCACCGTGCTGCAGACCCTGCTCGACGTGGGCACCCCGGTCACCGTGGAGGGCGACGACATCTCCCCGTCGGGCACGCTGCTCATGACCTACTGCAAGGAGACCGAGCGGGAGATCTGCGTCTGGTCGACCACCACGGACGCGGAAGCCCGGTTCAGGATTCCGTTCGCCACCGAGCGGCTCATCGGCTGGTACGACGACCGGCACATCGCCGGCTGGCGGCGCAAGGGCACCGGCTTCGAGGCCGTGGTGATCGACTTCCAGGGGCGGGTGAAGCGGGTGCTGGCCACCAGCACCGACGCCAAGGAGTACGAGAGGCAGTTCATGCGTTTCACCCGGGAGCGCTGAGACCTCCCGCCCCGGCCGGCGGCCGGGGCGGGACGTAATCCGATCTTCAAGACATGGCAGGGCACACCGGCGCCTCCCCGGCACCGCCCACGCGCCGTGATGCCATGAGCCTATGATCAAGATGTCTCATACCGTGGCCCTGGCCACTCTTGCCGCCACGGCGATGTTCGGCGGGGTCGCGTTCGCCGACTCCGGCTCCGGCACTGCGAAGGTGGTCATGGACGAAGAACGGTCCCAGGTGACGGTCGTCGGGGAGGGGAACCTGGCCGTGGTCCCCGACACCATGCGGCTGAACGCCGGGGTCGAGGTGCGCAGGGGCACCGCGGGGCAGGCCTTCGCCGACGCGCGCAAGGCCGCGGCCAGGCTGACCAGGGCGCTGCTCAAGGCCGGGATCGACTCCAAGGACCTGCGGACCAGCGAGCTGTCCCTCGGCCCCGAGTACGACACCTACCCCAAGGTCTCCGGCTACCGGGCGGCGCAGGGGGTCGAGGCCGTGGTGCGCGACGTCGAGAGCGCGGACAGGGTGATCGAGGCCGCGGTGGCCGTCGGGGAGGAGGCCCGGCTGAACGGCGTGTCCTTCGAGGTGTCCGACAGCCGCAGGATGCTCAGGGCGGCGCGGGACGCGGCGTTCAAGGACGCCAGGGCCCGTGCCGAGCAGTACGCCCAGCTGTCCGGCCGCGAACTGGGCCACGTCCTGACGATCAGCGAGGAGAGCGTCACGCCACCCCGGCCGATGACCTTCGGCGCGGGCATGGCCGCCGACAGGAGTTCGATCAGTCCCGGTCAGCAGAGCGTCTCGGTCACCGTGCGGGTGGTCTACGAGCTGCGGTAGTCCCCGTCCCGGAGGCCCCGGAGGCCCCGGAGGCCGGGGAGAGGCCTGAGGCGTCCCGGGAGACGGGCCCCGGCGGCGCGAACCGCCGAGGGCCCGTCCGCGGGGCCGGGCTTCGAAAGAGCCCCGGGGAGGCTCAGGGAAGGGCCAGCATCCGGTCCAGGGCCACCTTGGCCCAGTGGGTGGTGTCGGCGTCCACGGTGATCTGGTTGACCACCTGACCGGCCGCGAGGGACTCCAGCGCCCACACCAGATGCGGCAGGTCGATCCGGTTCATCGTCGAGCAGTAGCAGACGGTCTTGTCGAGGAATGTCACGTTCTTGTCGGGGAACATCTGCCCGAGCCGCTTGACCAGGTTGAGTTCGGTGCCCACCGCCCAGGAGGAACCGGCCGGCGCCTCCCGGAGCGTTCCGATGATGTATTCGGTCGAGCCGACGTAGTCGGCCTTGGTGACCACCTCGTGCCTGCACTCGGGGTGGACCAGCACGTTGACGCCACTGATCCTCTCGCGCACGTCGTCCACGCACTCGGGGGTGAAGCGGCCGTGCACCGAGCAGTGCCCCTTCCACAGGATCATCCGCGCGTCGCGGAGCCGCTCGGCGGTCAGCCCGCCGTTCGGCCGGTGCGGGTTGTAGACGACGCAGTCGTCCGGCGACAGGCCCATCTCCAGCACCGCGGTGTTCCGCCCCAGGTGCTGGTCGGGCAGGAACAGCACCTTCTCGCCACGGGAGAACGCCCAGCCGAGGGCGCGCCCGGCGTTGGACGAGGTGCACACCGCGCCGCCGTTGCGCCCGCAGAACGCCTTGATGTCGGCGCTGGAGTTCATGTAGGTGACCGGGACCGTGACCTCGGAGATCCCGGCGTCCTCCAGCACCTCCCAGCACTCCTCCACCTGGTCGAACGTGGCCATGTCGGCCATCGAGCAGCCGGCGGCGAGGTCCGGCAGCACGACCTTCTGGGAGTCGCCGGTGAGGATGTCGGCCGACTCCGCCATGAAGTGCACGCCGCAGAAGACGATGTACTCGGCGTCCGGCCGGGCGGCCGCCTCCCTGGCGAGCTTGAAGGAGTCACCGGTCACGTCGGCGAACTGGATGACCTCGTCGCGTTGGTAGTGGTGCCCCAGCACGAAGACCCGGTCGCCGAGCGCGGACCTGGCCCGCCTGGCACGCTCCACCAGCGCCGGATCGGAGGCCGCGGGCAACTCGCCGGGGCAGTCGACCCCGCGCTCACTGTGTGGGTCGGTCCCCGTGCCGAGGACGAAAAGCGGAAGGCCGGTCTCGGTGGTCGTCACGACCACACCCCCTTATCGTCGAACTGACGACTAATAATGACACACACGGTGATGGGATTTATTCCGGGGTCGGGCGACGGGTATGAGCCCAGGAATGTGTAGTCGTCGGCGCGTGTTGGTAGCGTCTAAGAAGGACGTCACAAACAGACAGCCGTTCCAGGCGGGCGGTTGACGCAGACGCGGGAGTCACCACATGTCGGTTGAGAGCAGCGAGACCACGGCCCAGGGCCTGATCCTCAGTGACGCGGCCGCGGCCAAGGTCAAGAGCCTGCTGGAGCAGCAGGGTGAGGAAGGCCTCCAACTGCGCGTGGCCGTGCAGCCCGGGGGCTGCTCCGGCCTGCGCTACCAGCTCTTCTTCGACGACCGCTCGATGGACGGCGACGTCGTCACGGACTTCAACGGTGTCAGCGTGGTCACCGATCGGATGAGCGCCCCGTATCTCGTGGGCGCCACGGTCGACTTCGTCGACACGATCGAGAAGCAGGGCTTCACGATCGACAACCCGAACGCCACCGGTTCCTGCGCCTGCGGGGATTCGTTCAACTAGTGCCCTGATCCGCCCGTACGGCCGCGAGCGGGCGGGACGGGCGTCGCGCGGGGGCCCCGCGAGGTGGAGAGCCCGTCACCTCGCGGGGCCCCCGCGTGTCCACGCCGTCGCGTATTCTTGCGGGGCTCCTATGCGATTCCCGCTGTTCCCATGATCCGTTTCCATGATGCTGACAACGAGGAGAACGACCCCGTGCGCATCGCCGTCACCGGCTCAATCGCGACCGATCATCTGATGATTTTTCCTGGCCGCTTCGGCGACCAGCTCATCGCCGACCAGCTCGACCGGGTCTCCCTGTCGTTCCTCGTGGACGACCTGCAGATCCGCCGTGGCGGCTGCGCGGCCAACATCGCCTTCGGCATGGGCTGCCTGGGACTGCGGCCCGTCCTGGTCGGCGCGGTCGGCGCCGATTTCGCCGACTATCGGTCCTGGCTGGAGCGGCACGGCGTCGACTGCGACTCCGTGCACACCTCCGAGGTCCACCACACCGCCCGGTTCCTGTGCACCACCGACGAGGAGCACAACCAGATCTCGTCGTTCTACACCGGCGCGATGGCCGAGGCCCGGCTGATCGAGCTGGGCCCGATCGCCGACCGGCTCGGCGGCCTGGACCTGATCCTGGTCAGCCCCAACGACCCCGACGCGATGCTCCGCCACACCGACGAGGCCCGCAGCCGTCACGTCCCGTTCGCGGCCGACCCCTCGCAGCAGCTGGCCCGCATGCCCGGCGAGGACATCCGGAGACTGATCGACGGCGCCGCCTACCTGTTCGGCAACGACTACGAGAAGGGGCTGATCGAGCAGAAGACCGGCTGGTCCGACGGGGAGATCCTCGACCGGGTCGGTGTCCGTGTCACCACGCTCGGCCCCAAGGGCGCCGTGATCGACCGCAGGGGTGAGCCGTCCCTGCACGTCTCGCCCGCCCCCGAGCTGGGCAAGGCCGACCCCACCGGGGTGGGCGACGCCTTCCGCTCGGGCTTCCTGGCGGGGATCGCCTGGGGGCTGCCCTTGGAACGCTGCGGTCAGATCGGCAACCTCACGGCCACCCACGTCCTGGAGCGCATCGGCTGCCAGGAGTACGAGCTCGGACAGAGGGCGTTCCTCGACCGCTTCGCCGGAGCCTACGGTGCCGACGCCGCCGCCGAGGTGGCCGTCTCGGTGAAGTGCCACTACGCCTGAGTCCTCGTCCGCGGCCTTCCGGCCCCGGCCGAGCCCCCGGCCCGCCCCGCTGTGCGCGGCGGGCTGCGGTCCGGTCCGGTCCGGCCCGGGCCGGGGGCCTGGAGACGCGGGTCAGTAGTTGCGCCGTACGTGGATGGCCCAGCCGCCCTCGGGAAGCTCGTGGCTCGCCACGTGGTGGTGTGACTTCAGCCGGCACCACGCCGGAATGTCGGTGAACGCCGCCGGATCGTCGGCCAGGACCGAGACGATCGCGTTGCGCGGAACCTGGTTGATCTGCTCGGCGAGCATGATGATCGGGATCGGGCACTTCTTGCCCAGCGCGTCGATGGTCAGCGCCGGAGGCTGGGTGGATCCCTCCGTGGCGGCCTGTGCGGACGTCATGAGGTCTTCACTCCCCAGATGTTGATCACGACTTTACCCCCGCATCCTCGCGAATCCTCCTCACCATGTCCGGGAGAACCGCGACAAGGCGATCGACGTCGGTCGCCGACGTGCCCTGGGGCAGCGATACCCGGACGTTCCCATGCGTAAGCACGCCCATGGCCTCCAAAACATGTGATGGACGAAGCGTACTGGCCGTGCATGAGCTGCCGGACGATACCGCGAATCCTGCCTTGTCTAATTCCGTCAGCAAAGCCTCACCTTCCACGTAAAGACACGAAAAGGTGACGATATGAGGAGCTCGTGCGACGGGGTCGCCGATCACCTCGACGTCGGGAACGCGTCCGGGCACCTCGGTTCTGATCCGTTCCACCAGCGCCGAGAGCCGTGCCGACTCCTGGGCCGACTCGGCGGCCATGGCGCGCAGCGCGGCGGCCGACGCGACGATCGCCGGCACGTTCTCGAAGCCGGGGACCCTGCGGCGCTCGCGGTCGTCCTCGGGGAGCGGGCTCCGCCAGCGGGTGCCCTTGCGGACCACCAGCACGCCGACGCCCGCGGGACCGCCCCACTTGTGCGCGCTCGCCGTCAGCACCGACCAGCCCCCGGGCAGGGGCATCCGGCCCGCGGTCTGCGCCGCGTCCACCAGCAGCGGCACACCGGCCTCGGCGCACGCGGCCGCCGCCTCGGCGACGGGCTGGACCGTTCCGACCTCGTGGTTGGCACTTTGCAGGCAGGCCAGCGCCGTACCCTCGGCCAGGACCGCCTCCCGGAACGCGGCCGGGTCCACCGCCCCGGTGCGGCCGACGCCGACCGTCTCGACCGAGCCGCCGTCGCGCTCGTGGACCCCGGCGGCGTGCAGCACGCTGGAGTGCTCGACGGCCGAGGTCACCAGCCGGCGTCCCGCACGGCGCCGGCCGTGCAGGGCGCCGAGCACCCCCAAATGCACGGCCTGGGTGCCCGAGGTGGTGAAGGCCACCTCGTCCGGCCGGGCCCCGAGCACCTCGGCCACCTCGGTACGCGCCTGCTCCAGTAGCATCCTTGCCCGGCGGGCGGGACCGTACAGTCTCGCCGGGTCGGCCCAGCCGACGTCGAGCGCCGCGATCAGAGCCTCGCGTGCCTGAGGGTGCAGCGGCTCGGTGGAGGCCGCGTCGAAGTACGCCACGCCCCAATGGTCGCATCACACGCGGCGCAATCGGGGGCTGCGCGGGGGGGCGGGGGCGGTCCGCGCTAATGTGTCCCCCAGCGTAAAGCTGTGAACTACAAGTTGTGAATATGAACAAACGACCGCCCAGGAGCGACTCCTGGGCTTCATCTGTGGGGTAGGCGATCCGTGAGTCCGACCCGCCGTTCCGCACGGCGTCCGTTGGCCCGCCGCCGGGTGCCACGCGCTGCCGCTCTGGCGCTGCTGCTGGTGTCCGCAACGGCGTGCAGTGCCGAAGAGTGGTCCCGAGGCGGCATGCCCGAAGGCATCACCAAGCAGGCCGAAACCGTTCAGAATCTGTGGAACGGATCCTGGATCGCCGCTCTCGCCACCGGTCTGGTCGTGTGGGGCCTGATCCTCTGGTCTGTGGCGTTCCACCGCAAGAGGAAGAACTCCGAGGAGGAACTGCCGCCCCAGGTGCGCTACAACCTCCCGATTGAGATCCTCTACACGGTTGTGCCCATCATCATGGTCGGCGTCTTCTTCTTCTTCACCGCGCGAGACCAGAACTACGTCAACGCGATCTCCGGGCAGGCCGAGGTGAAGGTCAAGGTCGAGGCCTTCCAGTGGAGCTGGCGCTTCACGACGGACTACAACGGCAAGAAGACCGAGGTTGTCGGCAAGCCCGTCAGCGAGTACACCCAGGGGCCGCAGCTGGTCCTCCCGGTCGGTAAGAAGGTCGAGTTCGACCTCGTCTCGCCGGATGTCATCCACTCCTTCTGGGTGCCCGCCTTCCATTTCAAGCGTGACGTCATCCCGGGTGTGGAGAACAGGTTCGAGGTGGAGACGCTGAACAAGCCGGCGGTCTACGCCGGCCGCTGCGCCGAACTGTGCGGTGTGGACCACAGCCGGATGCTCTTCTCGGTGAAACTCGTCTCGCAGGCCGAGTTCGACCAGTACATCGCTACTCAGGCGGGTGCCCAGTGACCGCACTTAACGAGCCCATCTCCCTCACGGTGGCGCCGACCCGCAAGGGGTCGGTCATCGCGAAGTGGCTTTCGTCCACCGATCACAAGATCATTGGACATCTCTACCTCATCACCTCCTTCGCGTTCTTCCTGATCGGCGGCGTCATGGCGCTGATCATGCGGGCCGAGCTGGCGCAGCCGGGCCTGCAGCTCACCAGCGCCGAGCAGTTCAACCAGCTGTTCACCATGCACGGCACGGTCATGCTGCTCATGTTCGCCACGCCGCTGTTCGCCGGCTTCGCCAACGAGCTCATGCCGCTGCAGATCGGCGCGCCGGACGTGGCGTTCCCCCGGCTGAACATGGTGAGCTTCTGGCTGTTCCTGTTCGGCAGCCTCATCGCCCTGTCGGGCTTCCTCACCCCGGGCGGCGCGGCCAGTTTCGGCTGGTTCGCCTACACCCCGCTGTCGAACGCGATCAGCTCGCCCGGCATCGGCGGCGACCTGTGGATCATGGGCCTCGCCATCAGCGGCCTGGGCACCATCCTCGGCTCGGTCAACTTCGTCACCACGATCATCTGCATGCGCGCGCCCGGCATGACGATGTTCCGGATGTCGATGTTCACCTGGAACGTCCTGCTCACCGCGATCCTGGTGCTGATGGCCTTCCCGGTGCTCGCCGCCGCGCTGCTGGCCCTGGAGGCCGACCGCAAGCTCGGCACGCGCATCTTCGACTCGGCCACCGGCGGTGCGATGCTCTGGCAGCACCTGTTCTGGTTCTTCGGCCATCCCGAGGTGTACATCATCGCCCTGCCGTTCTTCGGCATCGTCACCGAGGTCCTGCCCGTCTTCAGCCGCAAGCCGCTCTTCGGCTACATCGGCCTGGTCGGCGCGACCATCGCGATCGCCGGTCTGTCGATCACGGTGTGGGCGCACCACATGTACCCGACCGGCAAGGTGCTGCTGCCGTTCTTCTCGTTCATGACGTTCCTCATCGCGGTGCCGACCGGGGTGAAGTTCTTCAACTGGCTCGGCACGATGTGGCGTGGCCATCTGACCTTCGAGTCGCCGATGCTGTTCTCCATCGGCTTCCTGGTCACCTTCCTGTTCGGCGGTCTGACCGGCGTCATCCTGGCCTCGCCGCCGCTGGACTTCCACGTCGCGGACTCCTACTTCGTGGTGGCCCACTTCCACTACGTCGTCTTCGGCACCGTGGTCTTCGCCATGTTCGCGGGCTTCTACTTCTGGTGGCCCAAGTTCACCGGCAAGATGCTCAACGACACCCTCGGGAAGATCCACTTCTGGACGCTGTTCATCGGCTTCCACACCACGTTCCTGGTGCAGCACTGGCTCGGCGCGGCCGGCTTCCCCCGGCGCTACGCCGACTACAGCCCGATCGACGGCTTCACCGATCTGAACATGGTCTCCTCGGTCGGCGCGTTCCTGCTCGGCGCCTCCACGCTGCCGTTCCTCTACAACGTCTGGCACACCCACAAGAACGCCCCGAAGGTCACCGTGGACGACCCCTGGGGCTACGGCAACTCCCTGGAGTGGGCGACGTCCTGCCCGCCGCCGCGGCACAACTTCACCTCGCTGCCGCGCATCCGGTCCGAGCGCCCGGCGTTCGACCTCAGGCACCCGTACGTCTCGGCCCCTCGTGAGCTGGAGGAGAACCGATGAAGGTTCAGGGCTGGTTGTTCATCCTCTGCGGCGTCTTCTTCGCCGCGGTGGACGTCGTGTACTGGTTCTGGTCCAGGGAGCCGGTCGGCACGACGGCGATGGCCATCTCGGTGGGCTTCGCCTTCATGATCGGCTACTACCTGATGTACACGGCCCGCCGTATCGGGGACCAGCCGGAGGACAACAAGCAGGGCGAGATCAGCGACGGCGCCGGGGAGATCGGCTTCTTCAGCCCGCACAGCTGGTGGCCGCTCTTCGTCTGCCTGGCCGTCTCGCTCTGCGCGGTCGGCGTGGTCATCGGCTGGTGGCTGTTCCTGATCGGCGTCTTCGCGGTCATCATGAGCATGATCGGATTCGTCTTCGAGTACTACCGGGGGCAGTTCTCGCACTGACCCTCGGGGGCGGCGCGGGCGGGGCGCCTCAGACCGCCCCGCGCCGTTTCGCGGCCGAGAACGGGCCACGGGAAGCTTCCGTGGCCCGTTTTTTGGTGTTTATTGGGAACTCAGCATGGTTGTCATATGTGGCGCTCCGCTTACTACGGGTAATAACAGGATCAGTAGACCGGTCCTGAACAGGGGAGTACACGTGGGGCAGGCGATGCGTGGTTCGATTCAGGGGGCCGGGCTGCTGGCGCTGGCGCTGGTGGGCTCGTGTTCGACCGGCGGGGACACCGCCGCGCGGGGCACAGAGGGCGCCGCGCGGTACGCCGACGCGGCGGTCAGCGTGGTTCCTCTCGACAAGTCGGGCAATGTGCCGACCGACGCGACGATCCTGGTCGCGGCCCGGGGCGGAACGCTGAAGAGCGTCACCGTGAAGGGCCGCAAGAACTCCCTGCCGGGCGAACTGAGCGCCGACGCCACCCAGTGGCGGAGCCGGGGCACCGCGCTTCCAGGGGCCTCCTACGAGGTCACCGCGGTGGCGGTGAACCCGTCCGGCAAGGTCACCCAGACGGTCACCTCCTTCTCCACGGTCAAGGCCGACAAGAGCTTCACCATTCAGGAGCTCCTGCCGAACAAGGAGATGACGGGTCTCACCGTCGGGGTCGGCATGCCGATCATGATCACCTTCGACCAGCCCATCACCGACCGCGTCTCGGTCGAGCGCAACCTGGTGGTGCGCACCTCCAAACCGGTCCTGGGCGCGTGGCACTGGTTCGACGACAAGACCGTGCACTTCCGCCCCAAGACCTTCTGGCCCGCCCACACCAAGGTCCGGGTCGAGGCCCACCTCGCTGGAGTCCGGGGCGGGAAGGGTCTGTACGGCAAGCAGAACCAGAACATCCATTTCAAGATCGGGCGCTCCCAGATCACCAGGGGCAGCACCCTCACCCACCACCTGACCGTCAGGCGCAACGGCAAGACCGTCAGGGAGATCCCGATGAGCGCGGGCCAGGGCGGCACCTGGAAGTACTACACGACCAGCGGCGTCCACCTGGCCATGTCCAGGGAGCCCGTCACCATCATGACCTCGCCCGGCATCGGCCCCGGCTCCGCGGGCTACTACCAGATGACCGTCTACAACACCGTCCGCATCTCCAACAGCGGGGAGTACGTCCACAGCGCCCCGTGGTCGGTCGGCTCGCAGGGCTACTCCAACGTCAGCCACGGCTGCGTCAACGTCAGCCCCGGCAACGCCGTCTGGTTCATCGACAACACGCTGATCGGGGACCCGATCATCATCACCGGCTCGCCCCGCAAGCTGGAGCCCACCAACGGCTGGGGTCACTGGCAGGAGAACTGGAGGCAGTGGCTCAGGTGGAGCAGCGTCAAGTACTTCACCACCGAGTCCCTCTGAGCCGTCTCCGAGGCCCTCCGCGCCGTCTCCGCGGCCGGCCTCCGCCGCCCCGAGGGGCCGCCGGGTCCGCTCGGGTTTTCCCGGCGCCCGTCCCGGGAGAGCGTCCCGGGGGTACGGGGAGGTCCTGAGGGGGCCGTGGGCGCCGGATGCCCCCGGGCCACCCCTTTCCCTCGACGGGCCGGTCGGCGGCCTGTGCGGGCCGTACGGCGCGCTGGAGGGGGTGGTGGGGGAGGGTGCGGAAAGCGGAAGGGCCCGGACACCGTGAGGTGTCCGGGCCCTTCCTGTGGAGGATCAGCGGGTGAGGGACTTGTCGTCCTTGCCCGGGCCGACCTCCGCGTGCTCGTCGTGACCGTGCCCGTCGTCCAGCGGGATCTTCTCGCCGCCGTAGAGCTCGCTCAGCTTGGCGCGGAGCCTGCCGAGCGGGCCGCGCATCCCCTTGGACGGGATGCCGTCATCGTCGGTCCCGGTGCCGGTGATCATCGGCACCGGCGTCTTGCCCCGCATGTGAGCCGCGATGGCCTCGTTCGACGGGACGTGGACCTCGATGTACTCGCCGTGCGGCAGACGCTTGATGACGCCCGACTCCACGCCGTGGCCGAGCACCGCGGCGTCGCTGCGCTGCAGGCCCAGGCAGATCCGGTAGGTGACGCCGTAGGCGATCATCGGGCCGAGGAAGATCAGGACCCGTCCGATGTAGGTCGTCCAGTTCAGCGAGACGTGGAAGACCGAGGCGATCTCGTCGTTCGCGCCGAGCAGCCACAGCACACCGTAGAACGTGACCGCGGACATGCCGATCGCGGTGCGGTGCGGGTTGTTGCGGGGACGGTCGACCACGTGGTGCTCGCTGCGGTCGCCGGTCACCCACTGCTCGATGAACGGATACAGGGCCAGGCCCGTCATGATGACGCCCATCGGGAGCAGCGCCGGGATCAGCACGCTCAACGGCAGCGTGAAGCCCAGGACGTTGATCTCCCAGGCGGGCATCAGGCGGAGCGAGCCCTCCAGGAAGCCCATGTAGAAGTCGGGCTGGGAGCCCGCCGAGATGTCCGCCGGCGTGTAGGGGCCGAACAGCCAGATCGGGTTGATCTGCGCGAAGGTGCCCAGCAACGCGATCACCCCGAACGTGAACATGAAGTACGCGCCCGCCTTGGCCATGAAGGCCGGGTAGAACGGGGCGCCCACCACGTTGGTGTTCGTCCGGCCCTTGCCGGGCATCTGGGTGTGCTTCTGCACCCACATCAAGATCATGTGGGCGGAGATGAGCGCCAGCAGGATGCCCGGGATGAGCAGGATGTGAAGCGAGTAGAACCGCGAGATCACGTCCTCGCCCGGGTACTCGCCGCCGAAGAGGAAGAAGGTGATCCAGGTGCCGACCAGCGGCAGCGAGATCGCCACACCCTCGGTGATCCGCAGTCCCGCGCCGGAGAGCAGGTCGTCGGGGAGGGAGTAGCCGGTCAGGCCCTCCAGCAGCGCCAGCGTCAGCAGGCCGACGCCGATCAGCCAGTTGAGCTCGCGCGGCTTGCGGTAGGCGCCGGTGAAGAACACCCGCAGCGCGTGCACCATCATGCCGGCGACGAACAGCAGAGCGGCCCAGTGGTGCATCTGCCGCATCAGCAGACCACCGCGGACGTCGAAGCTGATGCCCAGCGTCGAGGCGTACGCCTCGGACATCATGATGCCCTTGAGCGGTTCGTACGAGCCCTCGTAGGCGACGTGGCCCATGGAGGGTTTGAAGAAGAACGTCAGGAACGTGCCGGTGAGCAGCAGCACGATGAACGAGTACAGCGCGATCTCACCGAGCAGGAACGACCAGTGGTCGGGGAAGACCTTCCGCAGGTTGCGCTTGAGGAAGTTTCCCGCGCCAAGACGGTCGTCCAGGAAGCTGCTTGTGCTCGCTATGGGCTTCGGAACGGCTCCGGTGCTCATGCGTGGCCTCCGTTCTCACGGACCTCGGCCTCGGCGTCGCCGCGTTCCCAGAAGCTGGGACCGGGGGGGACGGCGAAGTCGGCCGTGGCGACGAGGTACCCCTCATTATCCACGGCGATCGGAAGCTGGGGCAGAGGCCGGGCGGCCGGGCCGAAGATCACCTTGGCGCCGTCGGCGGCGTCGAAGGTCGACTGGTGGCACGGGCAGAGGATGTGGTGCGTGGTCTGCTCGTAGAGGGCCGCGGGGCAGCCGACGTGCGTGCAGATCTTGGAGTACGCGACGATCCCGTCGTGCGTCCAGTTCACGTTCGTCCCGGACTTGATCTCTTCCGGGCGGAACTTGATCAGGATCAGTGTGGCCTTGGCCAGGGCGTTCAGATCGTGTTCGTACCCTTCGGGCACGACGGACAGGATGCCGCCGGGGGAGTTGAAGTCCGCCGCGCGGATCGGCGCGCCGGTGCCCTCGACGACGAGCCTGCGGTCCTTGCCGTCCTTGGTCTTCTTACCCCAGACGGTGTGCCGCAGCTCCTTCGGGAAGTCGGAGTAGGACGGGCCGAGGTCTCGCAGCAGCACCAGCGGGGCCAGGCCCAGCGGGGCCGAGGCGAGCAGCAGCGTACGGCGGAGCAGCGGGCGCTTGGCGATGCCGCTCTCGGCCGCGCCCTGCAGGAAGGTCTCGGCGACGTACTCCCTGGCCTCCGGCCCTGAGGCCATCGGGTGGCGTTCCTGGACCAGGTTGTACTTCGGCATGACCATGCGGACCCAGATCACGATGCCCGTGGCCAGTGCCAGCAGTGCCACCGTGAGCGTGCCGCCCAGGGCCAGCGTGGAGACCTTCGTCGTCTCGATGTCGCCGACCTGGAACACCACGTAGGAGACGATGAAGGCGATGCCCGCCAGCAGGGTGACGACGAAGCAGAGGGCGGCGAACCTCTCGCCCTTCCTCGCGATTCTCTCGTCCTGCGGGATCACGCCGGGGACGTCGGGGACGCCCGCGGCGTCATGCTCCTCGGCGCCGAGCAGGGACGTGCCCGCCGCGGGTGAGGGGGTGCCGATGACGCGCCGTGGTACGCGTTCCTCGGGCTGCTCGATGTCGTGGTCGTTGTCAGTCATTGGTGGGCCTGTCGCTTCTTCGCGGTGATCCAGATGGCGGCAAGGGCGAGCAGGCTGATGCCCACGATCCAGGCCACCAGACCCTCGGTTACCGGGCCGATGCGGCCGAGACCCGCGCCGCCCGGGTTGGGCTCCTCACGCACACCCACGATATAGGCAATCATGTCCCGCTTCTCCTCGGGAGTGATGATGCTGTCGTTGAACACGGGCATCGCCTGCGGGCCGGTGATCATGGCCTCGTAGATCTGCGCCGGGCTGGCCTGGTCCAACGGCGGGGCGTACTTGCCCTGGGTCAGGGCGCCGCCGGAGCCGACGAAGTTGTGGCACTGGATGCAGTTCGCACGGAACAGCTCGCCGCCCCTCGCCTTGTTCCCCTTGGCCGGGTCGACCTGCTCGGCGGTGGGGACGGTCGGGCCGCCGCCGAGAGACTGGATGTAGGCCGAGAGCTGCCTGATGGTGTCGCCGTTGACCCAGGGGGCCGGCGGCTTGCGCGGGGCCTGGGCGCCGGGGTTGGCCAGGGGCATACGTCCGCTGCTGACCTGGAAGTCCACGGCCGCCGCGCCGACGCCCACGAGCGTGGGGCCCTGCGCGGTGCCTTCGGCGTTCATGCCGTGGCAGCTGGAGCAGCTCTGCTCGAAGAGCTTCTTCCCCTCGGCGACGTCGTCGGCTCTGCCGGACGCGATGGCCGCGTCAGCCCGCTCGCCCGACGGGGCCAGGAGGGTGTAGAACCCTCCGACCAGCCCCAGGGCAAGAAGCAGGACGGCGTATCTCGCGAGGGGATGCCGCCGTCTAGCGGTGATCCTAGTCACAGAGATCCCCGATTCCTTAGTGAATGCCATAGATGGTTACGAAAAGGCCAATCCAGACCACGTCCACGAAGTGCCAGTAGTAGGACACGACGATCGCGCTGGTCGCCTGCTCACGGGTGAAGCGCTTCGCGGCGTACGTGCGTCCCAGCATGAACAGGAACGCGATCAGTCCACCGGTCACGTGAAGGCCGTGGAAGCCCGTGGTCAGGTAGAACACCGAGTCGTACGCGGAGTGCGACAGGGTGTGCCCCTCGTGAACCAGCTGGCTGTACTCGTACAGCTGACCGGCGACGAACACGGCGCCCATCAGGAAACTGACGAGGTACCAGAAACGCAGCTTGGCGACCTGGCCCTTCTCAGCTGCCCACACGCCCAGCTGACAGGTCACACTCGAAAGAACCAGGATGATCGTGTTGACCAGCGAGAACTGGACGTTCAAATGAGCCTCGGGCCAGGGGAATCCCTCGCCGAGGCTCACCGACCGGATGGTGAAGTACATCGCGAACAGCGCCGCGAAGAACATGAGCTCAGAGGACAGCCAGACGATCGTGCCGACGCTGACCAGGTCAGGCCTGCCGGACGAGTGTGCTGTCGTCGTCGATGAGATTGCGGATGCTGTCGCCACGGGCAGCATTATTGCGGCTCTCCCGGTCGGGTTGCCGCACGACCCCCCGGTAGCGGGGTCAAACAGCCTCTCAAACTGCGATTATGAGGCAAATCACCCGGTGCTCTCTCCGCCCCTGGGTCTCCGGGCGAGGTGACCGGTACCATCCCAGGTGACCGTACATCGACAAGGGATAGTGAGCGCGCCTTGAGCACCGACGACAAGATGAGGGTCCTCGTTTACAGCGACGACGCGAGCACCCGAGAGAAGGTGCGGCAGGCTCTCGGCCGGCGTCCGGCCGCCGACGTGCCCCTCGTGGAGATCGTGGAGTGCGCCACCCACGCCAAGGTCGTCCAGCACTTCGACTCCGGTGAGATCGACGTGGCCGTGCTCGACGCGGAGGCCCAGCCGGCCGGCGGCATGGGCGTGGCCCGCCAGGCCAAGGACGAGGTGTACGACTGCCCGCCGATCTGCCTGCTGATCGCCCGCCGCGACGACCGCTGGCTGGCCGAGTGGTCGCGGGCCGAGGCCGTCGTGGCGCAGCCGATCGACCCGGTCGTCCTGGCCGGCACCGTCGCGGACCTGATGCGCCGCCGCCAGTCCACCCGGCTGACCGCCCGCTAGAGCCCCACCCCCCGCCGACGTCCGCCGGAGCCCCGCCCTCACCGGCCACCCGGCCGGCCGCCCGCTTAAGCCCCCGCCCTCACCGACTCACCCGGTAGAACACCTTCTGGAGACCCCATGGACGCGCGCACCAGCTGGCCCGCGCTGTTGTCGGCCCTGCTCGCCGGTGAGCACCTGACGGCCGACGAGACCGCCTGGGCGATGAACGAGATCATGTCCGGCTCGGCCACGCCGGCGCAGATCGCCGGCTTCGCCGTGGCGCTGCGGGCGAAGGGGGAGACGGTCGCGGAGGTGACCGGGCTGGCGCGCACCATGCTGGAGCGGGCGGTCCCGCTGTCGGTGGCGGGGCCCGTCGTCGACGTCGTCGGCACCGGCGGCGACCGCGCCCACACGGTCAACGTCTCCACGATGGCCGCGATCGTGGCCGCCGCGGCGGGCGCGCGGGTGGTCAAGCACGGCAACCGGTCGGCCTCCTCCTCCTGCGGGGCCGCCGACGTGCTGGAGCACCTGGGGATCGTGCTCGACCTGTCCCCGGAGAACACCGCCGGAGTCGCCGCCGAGGCGGGCATCGCCTTCTGCTTCGCGCCGTTCTACCATCCGGCGTTCCGGTTTTCCGGGCCGCCGCGCAAGGAACTCGGCATCCCGACGGTCTTCAACTTCCTGGGGCCGCTGACCAACCCTGCCAGGCCCGCCGCCCAGGCGATCGGCATCTTCGACGCCGGCATGCTCCCCGTGGTCGCGGGGGTGTTCGCCGAGCGCGGCGTGTCGGCGCTGGTCTTCCGGGGAGACGACGGGCTGGACGAGCTCACCACCACGACGACCTCCACGGTCTGGGTGGTGCGTGACGGCGCCGCCCGGCGCACCGTCTTCGACCCGGCCGCGCTCGGCGTCCCCAGGGCCGAGCCGGACGCGCTGCGGGGAGGGGACGTGGCGTTCAACGCGCGGGCCGTACGCGACCTGGTCGGCGGGAAAACCGGTCCGGTCCGGGACGCGGTGCTGCTCAACGCCGCCGCCGCGCTGGTCTCCCTCGACGGCTCGGGAGACGACCTCACCGCCGCGATGGCCGCCGGATACGCCCGGGCCGGGCGGGCCGTGGACTCCGGCGCCGCGGAGGTCACCCTCGACCGCTGGATCGAGGTCAGCCAGGCGCTGAGGCCGTCCTGATCTCTCCGTCCCCTCACCGGGGGATCTTGCATCCGCCGGTGAGGGGATGTGGTCCCCGCGGGCGCCGTCCTAGATTGCGCTCATGTGGCGTGTCGACCTTCTGGCCGGGCGGATAGCGCTCGCCCCGCCCCTCCTCGTGGTCCTGGGGCTTTCCCTGGCCGTCGCGGGGCTCCTTCGCGAACGGCGGCGGCTGCTCCGGCGGCTCGGCCGGGAGCGCGCCGAGGCCGCCGAGCAGCGGGAGGCCCTGGACCGCGCGGCCGTCACGAGGGAACGCGTCCGGATCGTTCACGAACTGCACGACGTGATCGCCCACGGGGTCAGCATGATGACTCTGGGCGTCGGCGCAGGCCGGATGATCATGGAGCGTGACCCCTGCCGGGCCAGGGAGACCCTGCGGGTGGCCGAGGAGTCGGGCCGTCAGGTCCTGGTGGAGCTCCAGTGCGCGCTGAGCCTGCTGAACCCGGAGGACGGTCCCCCCGGGGTCCGGGCGCCCCAGCCCAAGCTGTCCGACCTGTGCGATCTGCTCGTCCAGGTCCGTGCCGCGGGCCTGCGGGCCGACGTGGTCACCGACGGCCGGCCCGCCGAGGCCGGCCTCGCCCTCGAACTGTCGGCCTACCGCATCGTCCAGGAGGCGCTGGGCAACACCCTCAGGCACGCGCGCGCCCGGTCGGCCCACGTCACCCTGCGCTGGCGGCCGGGCTTCCTCGACGTGCTGGTCCGCGACGACGGCCGTGCCACCTCCGTGCCGCCCTTCGGTCCCGGCCTGCTCGGCATGCGCGAGCGCGCCACGATGTTCGGCGGGACGTTCGAGGCGGGACCGCTGCCCGGCGGGGGGTTCGAGGTACGTGCCCGCCTGCCCACGGTGGGCGAGACGCGCCCGGGGGCCCAGCGGCCGGGGTGAGGCCTCCCGGGCGGGCCGTCAGTCGGAGGTGCCGAGACCGATCGAGAAGGCGGCCTCCAGGTCGTGCCGGGAGTAGGTGCGGAAGGCGATGTGCGTCTCGGTGTGCAGGACCCCGGCCACCTTGTTCAGCCGCCCGGGGATGACCTCGGCGATCTCCTCGTAGGCGGAGACCCGGACCATGGCCATCAGGTCGTACTCGCCGGTGATGGAGTACACCTCGCTGACCCCCTCGATCTCGGCGATCGTCTGGGCGACCTCGGGGATCCGGTCCACCTCGGCGTTGATGTGCACGATCGCGGTGATCACGGCTTCCTCCTCGTTTCCGGCTGCCTGCTGTCCGTCGAAGCTATCAGCGCGGCGGACGGCCCTCACGCGAGCGGTGCGGCTCGCGCGCCTGGTAGGCGCGGTCGATGCGGGCCTTGAGCCGTCCGGCGCCGCCGACGGGCAGGCTCCACGTGCCCTCCACCTGCACCAGCCGCACGCCGGGACTCTCCAGCCAGCGCAGCACGCACTCGGTCTCCTCGGCGCCGGCGGCCGGCACCGGGCCGGGCCCCGGGACCACGGTCTCGGCGGTGGACACCAGCGCGTCCACGAACGGGGTGGGGTGGGCGCCCCGGGGCATCACCCCCGCCGAGACCAGCCGGCCGTGCCGGACGACGTGGATCTCCCAGTCGCCCGGCGCCGCCGGGGCCGCCGCGACCATCTGGGGGATCGAGGTGAGTGCCCGCAGCCGTTGCATGCGGGCCGAGGTGCGGATGTAGGAGGCGAGCCGGTCGCGGTCGGCCACCGCCTCCTCGTAGCGCTGATCGAGGGAGAGCCGCTCCATCCGGGCCTCGATCGCGGAGAAGACCGCGCCGGCGTCCAGTTCCATCGCCCGGCGGGCGGCCACGACGTGCAGGCCGTACTCCTCGACGCTCTGGCGGCCCTCGCAGGGCGCCCCGCACCTGCCCATCCCCGCGAGCGCGCAGGCCGGGCGGCCGGTGCGAGGAGTGATCCTGTCGGTGCACTGCCGCAGCGGGATCGCCTCGTGCAGCGCGGTGCGGGCGTCCTCGGCGGCGCGGACACCGCCGAACGGACCGAGGTAACCGGCGCCGTCGTCTCTGATCTCGCGCACGATCGACAGGCGGGGAAACGGCTCGTCGGTCAGCTTGAGCCAGACCATCCTCTCCGGAGAGCGCGACCTGCGGTTGTATCGCGGCTTGGCGGACCCGATCAGCCTGAGCTCCCTGACCTCCGCCTCCAGCGGCGTCGCGCAGACGATCGTGCGGACCCGCTCGGCGATGCCGACCATCTCGCGGATCCGGGGGCGGGTCTCGCTCGCGGTGAAGTAACCGCGCACGCGGTCGCGGAGGTTGACGCTCTTGCCGACGTAGAGCGGGTCGCCGCGCTCGTCCTCGAACACGTAGACACCCGGCCCGGTCGGCACCGCGTCGGCCAGATGCCGCTTACGGCGCTGCCCCGCGGTGGGCGCGCGGACGAAACCCCTCAGCTCCTCCAGGGTCTCCACCCCGAAGGAGCCCGCCCGCTCCAGCAGCGCGTGGAGCACGTCCACGGTGGCCTGGGCGTCGGCGAGCGCGCGGTGGCAGGGCTCGGTCTTGCTGAAGAGCCGGGCCAGCGTGGACAGCTTGCAGTTCGGGACCTCACCGCGGTTCAGCAGCCTGCGGGCCAGGACGACGGTGTCGACCACCGGATGGGCCGGCGGGGGATAGCCGTGGGCGGCACAGGCCGCCTTGACGAAGGCCAGGTCGAACCCCGCGTTGTGCGCCACCAGCGTGGCGCCCTCGGCGAACTCCAGGAACGAGGGCAGCACCGCCTCGATCCTCGGCGCCGTGGCGACCATGGCGTCGGTGATGCCGGTCAGCACCGAGATGAACGGCGGGATCGGCGTCCCGGGGGCGACCAGCGTGCCGAACTCGCCGAGCACCTCACCGCCGCGGACCTTGACCGCGCCGATCTCCGTGATCGCGTGCTCGCCCGCGGAGACCCCGGTGGTCTCCAGGTCGAACACGACAAAGGTGATCTGGCTGAGCGGTGTGCCCAGCTCGTCCAGAGTTCCCTGCACGCTGTGCTCCACGGTTCACCACCATAGGAGCCTGTACTGACATTTACCGCCCCGGGGCCGCGGCCCACGTGACGGTCGTCGACGGCCGGCCCCGATCGCCGGGGTCGGCTTCTCCAGGTGCGGGAGCGCCCCGGCCCCTCGCGGTCCGGGGCGCGCGGCGCGTGGTTCACGGCGCGGGGTCACCAGTTCGCGATTTCGAACGTTCCTCCGGGCCGGATGTCCCCGGGCGGGGTGTGCCGGTGAGCCCCGGCGCTCGTGGAGTCGGGGCCGGACGTCCGGTCTCGCTCCTCGGCCTCGTCATGGCCGGTCCGCAGGGCGTCCAGGATCGTCTCCCAGGTGCCGTCCGCCGACCAGCGGCGATGACGGTTGTAGACGGTCTTCCAGCTGCCGTAGGTCTCCGGCAGCCTCCGCCAGGAGCAGGAGGTCCGGGCTCGGAAGAACACCCCGTTGATGATCATGCGGTGATCGGCCCACCGGTGCCCACGCCGGGGATGGGCGGGCAGTAGCGCCGCCAGCCTTGTCCACTCATCCTCGGTCAGATCATGACGCTTCAGTCGGTCGTCCACGACCACATGATCTACACCATTGGTGATGGAAGATCCACAGGATAGGGCTCAACCGTCTCTCGGGACCGCCTCTTCCTCAGGCCGTGCCCGCCGCGCACGGCGCGGGCCCGAGTGCGTCCGCCGCGCACGGCGCCGGCCCGAGTGCGTCCGCCGCGATGCCCGCGAGAGGGAAGCCCCGGCACGCCCGCCGGAGGCCGGCGAGGCATCGACTTTGGCCGGTGTCGGATCGGCCGGCACGGGCCTGCTCTCGGAGAACGTGACGGAGTAGCCGAGGGGCCGGGGTGGCTGACGGTGACCCCCATGAGTTCACCGGGGGTGCGCGTCGCCGGGAGGGCGGGGGTGGGGCGGGCGAGGGACGAGCGCCTGCTCAGGGGGGTGAAGAGAGGGCGGCGGGCGTTCGCGGTCCGCGGTGAGGTCGGGGGCGGAGTGCGGTAGCCGTACCCTTGACGTGAAGACCAATCCGAGTAGGGGCCGTGATGAGTTCAGCCGGAGAGGGCCTGTCTCGTCCGCTACCCGAGCAGGTTCGCTCGCACGTCGTGGAGCTGGCGTCCCAGATTCTCGGGTCGATGGCCGCCGCCCTGGTGCCCCCTCCGCTCAAGGGAATCGCCAGGTTTGACCCCCGCAAACGGGCCAAGCTGGGTGGCGCGCCGATCGCCGCCCAACTGGAGAGCGACAAGAAGTTCCGGGAGCTGGTCGCCGAGGCGCTGGCCACGGGCTGGCCCGAGCTGGTCGCGAGCCTGGCAGACGGTGTGGTGCCGCCGGCCGCCGACCCCGTCCTGGTGGCCGCGGCCGCCTACCTCACCCGGCCACCCGGCTGGGTGGAGATGGTGGAGGCCGCACGCAGGGACCTGGAGCGGTCGGCCGCCGCGGCCGAGGGCTCGGCGCAGGAGCAGGCGCTCAGCCGGCTGCGTGAGCAGCTGAACGCCCAGAAGACCTCGGCGAAGGAGGAGGCCGACCGGCTGCGCGAGCAGCTCAGGACGGCCCGTTCGGAGATATCCGACCTGCGCCGCAAGCTGCATGACGCCCGCGAGCGCGCCAGGGCGGCCGACGCGCGGGCCGCCGAGATGCGGGAGGCCGCCCAGGAGGCCAAGGCCGCCGCCGTGACCGCAGGGAGCGCGGGGGAGAGCGAGCTGCGCCGCCTCCGCGAGCGTCTGGCCGACGCGGAGCGGCAGCTGGAGGCCACCCGCCGGGCCGCACGCGAGGGCCGCAGTGTGGAGGACACCAAGGTCCGCATGCTGCTCGACGCCCTCCAGGACGCCGCCGCCGGGCTGCGCAGGGAGCTCGCCCTGCCGTCCGGCATCCACCGGCCCGCCGACTCGGTGGCCTCCGTCGCACCGGGCAGGAACGGGGTCCAGGCGGTGCCCGCGCGGGCGCTCGCGGACGACGACCCCGCCCTGCTCGACCAGCTGCTGGCCTTACCGCAGATCCACCTGATCGTGGACGGTTACAACGTGACCAAGACCGGATACGGCACGCTCACCCTGGCCGATCAGCGCAACCGTCTGCTCACCGGCCTGGGCGCGCTGTACGCGCAGACCCGTACCGAGCTGACCTGCGTCTTCGACGGTGCCGAGCTGAACGGCCCGGTGCCGGTCTCGGCCCCCCGGGGGGTCCGGGTGATGTTCAGCGCCCCCGGCCAGATCGCCGACGACCTGATCCGTCAGCTGGTCCGCGCCGAGCCCGTGGGCCGGGCCGTCGCGGTCGTCTCCTCCGATCGGGAGGTGGCCGAGTCGGTCCGCCGGATGGGCGCCCGGCCGGTTCCCTCCACATTACTTCTACGGCGTCTCGGGCGAGCCTGAACCTTTTGGTCATATGGTGCATCGGATCCCGTGGAGGTTGATTCGATGCAGAAGATCGTCATGCTGGTCTGTGCCGCCCTGGTCGCCGGTACGGCCGCCGCCGCCCCCGGTGTTCCCAAGGGGTTCCTGCTGTATGAGAAGGACGCGGCCAAGAAGGACAACGATCCCGAGACGAACTGGACGGTCAGCGACTCGGTGAAGACCCGCCTGGCGGTGGACCCCTGTGACAGGAGCGGTGTGGGCGGGGCGGGCCGTACGGCTGTCCGGACGGTGACGTTCACCGGTGTGCCGGACTTCATGAAGGTCGAGCAGGTGCTCCTGTACGGCTCGCGGGCCACCGCGGAGCGGGCCATGGCCCAGCTCCGCGCCGCGCTGACCGCGTGCGGGTCCAGGACGGACGCGGGGTCCGCCTACCGCTACGTCTCCGCGCAGGTGACCGGCCTCGGGGACGACGCGCTGAAGGTCTCCGGGCAGGTCTACTACGGCGGGAAGACGGGGGTCGGCGGGGAGCGGAGCGTGGTGGTCCGCAGGGCCAACGCGGTGCTGGTCTACCTGTGGGCGGGAGAGTACGCCCGGCCGGTCAAGCGGGACTGGGCCGTCCAGTTCCGGGACGCCCGCCGGATGACCGCCGGGGTTTGCAGCGTCGCGGCCTGCAAGTAAAGAACAAAACGGCCAAAAAGGTGAGCGATACCTTACCTGTTCTGTACTATTTCGCCCCAGGTCTTTGCATGGGGAGGCGGCGCCGTGGCCGTGGCGGGTATGCCGGTTGGGTTTGTGCGGACGCCGATGATCGCAGGGGTGGCCCTAGCGCTGTTCCTGGTGCCGATGGGCGGGGCCTTCGCAGAACCGAAACCGACGATCGCCCAGGCCAGGAAGAAGCTGGAGAAGCTCAACGACCAGGCCGACAAGGTTGTCGAGAGGTACAACCAGGCCGGCGAGAAGTGGAAGCGGGCCCGCAAGAGGTACCGGGCGCTGAACGGCGACCTCACCCGTCAGAGCGCGAAGGTCGCCGGGCTGCGCAAGGAGCTCGTCACGATGGCCGTCAGCAGCTACCAGCTGGGCGCCGCCAACGGCTGGTCGGGCATGGTCGGCCGGCCCGACCCCGGCTCGCTGCTGAGCGGCCTGGCCGCCGTCGACCAGATGTCCGCCTCCCGCGCCGAGTCCCTGAACGCCTTCGAGGAGGCCACCAAGACGTTGCGCGGCAACCGCGACCAGGCCAGGGAGGCCCTGACCGAGGCCGATCGGACGCGTGACGAGCTGGCCGGGGAGAAGGCCAAGGCCGACAGGATGGTGAAGCTCCAGACGAAGGTGCTGCGCGATCTCGGCGCCTTCAGGACCGGCAACCCCGACAGTCCGGGAATCCAGTACGACGGCCCGGCGTCCGGCAACGCCCGGGCCGCGCTGAGCTTCGCCTTCGCACAGGTCGGCAAGCCCTACCAGTACGGCGGCACCGGCCCGGGAGGCTGGGACTGCTCCGGCCTCGTCCAGGCGGCCTGGCGCAGCGGAGGCGTCAGCCTCCCCCGCACGACCTGGGAGCAGTGGAGCTGGGGGGCCGGCCGCAAGGTCTCCCTGAGCGAACTCCAGGCCGGTGACCTCATCTTCAGCGAGGGGCTGGGTCATGTGAGCCTCTACGCGGGCGCCGGAAAGATCGTCCACGCTCCCCAGACCGGGGACGTCGTCAAGGTCGTTCCCCTGTCGGCCTACGGTCGCCGCCTGGTCGGGGCCGTCCGCCCCTGACCCCGCCCCCTCAGCGCCCCGCTCGGCCCTCAGCGCCCCGCCCGGTGCCGCTGGAGCGTTCCACGGAAGGGCCGCTGGATCGTTCCGCTGGGAGGACTGGACGCGGCTGAGGGGCGGCGGATGCGCGCGGCCTCGCGGCGATCCCGGAGGGTGGGGTGGGCACGGCGGGGCCGGGAGTGGCCCGTGGGCCGTACGCGGAGGGTGAGAAGGTCGCCAAAGATGTGACGTACGCGACAGGAGGGGCGCTTTCCGAATAATGATCCGGAGGGTGTGACGAGAGTCATATTCGGCCGATGAAGCCGCCCCCGAGCAGGTCTTCCGTGGGCGCGAGAAGCATTATTTGATCTTTAAACTTTGTGGGGGCTTTGCCGAAACGTGATGATCAGAGTAGCTTCTGGCGTCGCGGCGAGTAAGCCATACCGTCGCGCCGAGCGTCGGTCCCCCAGGCCGGCTTTCCGATAGAAATCCAATTGGTCGCCGTTCCTCCAAGGGGTCCGCCCCACCACGGTGACCTGCCGAATTCGTGCAGCCAGGAGGCATGGAGCCGGGGAACCAATAGGCCGTCAACCTACGGTCAGGGGTGAATCGACATATCTGTTGTCGTAGGGCGTCTTCCCAGCCCGAATCCGTCAGCTAACCCGGTAGGCATCAGTGGAAGTCCCAAGGAGAAATCCTGTCTACCACCCTGCATAACCTTCGTTTGTCACGCCTTTTTCGCCTTTCCCTCGGTGGGTTCGTCCTCACGTTGACCGCCTCAACCGGGGCGGTCACGCTGGGACCCACGGCGGCGGGGGCGGCGACGGACAGCGCGGCCGCGATCCAGGTCGGGAGCACGGCGAAGACTCACGTCAAGCGCACGGCCAAGACCGCGATGAACAGGGCCGCACGGCAGAGGACAAAGGCCAGGAAGGCCGTATCGGTGGCCAAGCGGCAGATCGGCGATCCGTACCGGTGGGGAGCCACCGGTCCCGGCGCGTTCGACTGCTCGGGCCTTGTCCAGTACGCGTGGCGCAAGGCCGGCGTCTCCCTCCCCAGGGTCACGTACAGCCAGTACCGCGTCGTCAGGAAGAAGGTCTCATGGAGCAGGTTGCACCCTGGTGACCTGCTGTTCTTCTACGGAAAGGGCCACGTGGGCATGTATGTCGGCCACGGCAGGATGGTCCATTCGCCGAGCAGCGGCAAGACGGTCCGGATCGTGAGGCTGAGGGGCTACTACAGGTCCTCCTTCGCCGGAGCCGTCCGTCCGGGCGGCTGACAGCGGGATACGGCCCCGTCCATCCGGTTCGGGGCACAGCCGGAGAGTTGACCCCATCGTGGTCGCCGTGGAGGGGGACAGGTGTCCGAACCGTTCAACGTCGAACGGCGTTCTCAGCGCGTCGCGGAGCCGGATCGCGGGATCCCCGTCAGGGAACGCCGCCCGTGCCGTCCGCGCCGTGGCTGATGGGGCCGGACCGGAGCCGGCCGGACGTGGTGACACCACAACCCGCTCCGGGGGAGATGGGTAACAGGTAGGGGAGGCGGCTCCACGATCACGCCTGTGATCGTGGAGCCGTTTCTCCTTGACCGCCCCGGCTCGGTTCGCCGGCGGTGTCCCGGCTGACGCGACCGCCGGTCGCCGGTCCACTAGCATCGGCTGACATGTCGCTCCCGAGAGGGCGCCGCGCCGTGCTCGCCGGGATGCTGACGCTGGTGGGCGCGGGTCTGGCCGCCGGTGCGCGGCCGGTGTCGCAGGGGGTCCGCGACCTGTGGCCCGGCGCCGCCACCGTGGTCCGCGGCGAACGCTCCCTCGTCGCCGGTCACCGCGTCCCGCTCGCGGAGCTGCGGGACCTGGCCGCGCGGGCCGACCGCGCGGCCCGGATCGTCGGCGAGGTCTGGGGGCCGGTCCGGGCGGTCGTCCTGTTCCCCGCCACCGACGCGGAGGCCGCGGCGCTCGCGGGGACCTCCGCCACCGGTGGCCTGGCCGCGATGACCGTCGCCGACCGGGTGATCGTCCTGCCGACGGGGTACGCGAGGCTCAGCGCGACCGGCCGGGACGTGGTGATCGCCCACGAGCTCACCCACGTGGCCACCGGCGCGATCCGGGGCGGCCGGGTGCCCATGTGGCTGTCGGAGGGGTTCGCCGACTACGTCGGCTACCGCGACGCCGGGATCCCGGTCAGGGTGGCCGCCGCCGAGCTGGCCGAGGAGGTGCGTGCCGGCGCCCTGCCCACCCGGCTCCCCGGTCCCGCCGACTTCGCTCCCGGCGCCTCACGCGCCGCCCAGAGCTACGAGGAGGCGTGGCTCGTCTGCCGGTACATCGCGGAGCGCTTCGGTGAGCGGGCGCTGGTGAGGCTTTACGGTAGCGATGTGGGCGGCGTGCTGGGTCTGTCGCGGGCCGAGCTCACCGCCGCCTGGCGCGACCACCTCCGGAGGGAACTCGGATGACGCGGACCGTGACGGACACGCCCTCGGGGCTGAGAGGCGCGGGATGGGCGCTGGCCGTCCTCGGCGCGGCCACGCTGGTGGTCGTGGCGCTGACCACGCCCTGGCGGGCGCTGCCCGCCGACGCCCCGCCGGTCGCGCCGGATCCGGCCCGTGACTTCACCGCCGCCCAGATCGCCCGCTCCGAGTCCTTCGACGCCGTGGTCAGCGCCCCCGGCTACCTGTCGCTCGGCTTGACCTTGATCGTGGCGGGGGCGCTGGTGGGCACCCCGCTGGGCGCGCGGCTGCTCGGCGGGCTGCGGGGGCCGTGGTGGCTGCGGGTGCTGCTCGGCGTTCTCCTGCTGTCGGCGGCCGTGGAGGTCCTGCGCTGGCCGCTGGGTATGTGGTCGGAGACCTACCTGCGCGAGTTCGGCCTGTCCACGCAGGGCTGGCCGGCCTGGTCGGCCGACCGCGTCAAGAACATCGCGGTCAGGACCGGGCTGCTGGCGATCATGGTGCTGGCGGTGGTCGCGCTGGCCCGTCGTTGCCGCCGCTGGTGGGCCCCCGCCGCGATCGGCGCGTTCGCGCTGACGGTGCTCGCCTCCTTCGCCTACCCGGTGGTGATCGAGCCCATCTTCAACGACTTCACGCCGATGCCCGCGGGCCGGCTCCGCGACGACCTGCTTGCCATGGCGGCCAGGGACGGCGTGCCGGTCGAGGACGTGCTCGTCGCCGACGCCTCCCGGCGGACCACCGCGCTCAACGCCTACGTCTCGGGGTTCGGCGCGACCCGCAGGATCGTGGTCTACGACACGCTGCTGCGAGCCCCAGGCGACCAGGTCGAGCTGGTGGTGGCGCACGAGCTGGGCCACGCCAAGGCCGGGGACGTCCTGTACGGCACGCTCGTCGGCGGCCTGGCGGCGGCCTGCGGGGCGTGTCTGCTCTACCTGCTGACCTCGGCGGGCCCGGTGCGGCGGCGCGCCGGAGTCGCCTCACCGGCCGACCCGAGGGCGGTGGGCCTGGTGATGGGGGTGCTGACCTTGGCCACGGTCCTGTCAGGACCGGCGCAGAACCTGGTCAGCAGGCACATCGAGGCACGGGCCGACGCGCACGCGCTGGACCTGACGGGGGAGCCGGTGGTGTTCGCCGCCATGCAGAAACGCCTGGCGATCACCAATATTTCCGATTTGTCGCCCAGTGCTATTGAATACCTGATCTATGTATCTCACCCCACGACGCCGCAGCGCATCGCGATGGCACGTTCCTGGGCCCGGCTGAACGGCATGCGGGAGCCGTGAACCGTACGCTGATCGTCACCAACGACTTCCCGCCCCGGGCCGGGGGGATCCAGTCGTTCGTGCACGGCCTCGCCGCGGGACGGCCGCCGGACTCGGTGGTCGTCTACGCCCCGAGATGGCCCGGCTGCCCGGGCTTCGACGCCGGGCAGCCTTACCCGATCGTGCGCCACCCCACCTCGCTGATGCTGCCCGTCCCCGCGGTCGCCCGCCGGGCGGCGGGGCTGGTCGCCGAGTTCATGTGCGACACCGTGGTGTTCGGAGCGGCGGCCCCGCTCGGCCTGCTCGCGCCGGACCTGCGCGCGGCCGGGGCGCGGCGGATCGTCATGATCACCCATGGCCACGAGGCGGCCTGGGCCGGGGTCCCGGTCGCGCGGCGGCTGCTCGCGAGGATCGGCGGCCACGCCGATGTGGTGACCTACCTGGGGGAGTACACCAGGCGGCGGCTGGCGAGGGTGATCCCCGGGGAGAAACTGGTACGGCTGGCCCCCGGCGTCGACACCGGCGTCTTCCACCCCGGCGCGGGCGGGGATCGGGTACGGGCGGCACTGCGCCTGGGGGATCGGCCGGTGGTGGTCTGCCTGTCCCGGCTGGTGCCCCGCAAGGGGCAGGACATCCTGCTGCGGGCCTGGCCCGAGGTGCTGCGGGCGGTGCCCGGCGCCGTGCTGCTGATCGTGGGCGGCGGGCCGTACCGCGCGACCCTGGAACGGCTGGCCCGGCCGCTGGGCGACTCGGTCAGGATGACCGGGCCGGTCCCGTGGTCCTCGCTGCCCGCCCACCTCGACGCGGGAGACGTGTTCGCCATGCCCTGCCGTACCAGGCTGGGCGGCATCGACGTGGAGGGACTCGGCATCGTCTACCTGGAGGCGTCCGCCAGCGGGCTGCCCGTGGTGGCGGGCGCGTCGGGCGGTGCGCCCGACGCCGTCCTGCCGGGGGAGACCGGCCTGGTGGTGGACGGAACCTCCCCCGAGGGGGTGGCCGGCGCCCTCGTCGGCCTGCTGCGGGATCCGGCGGCGGCCCGGGCGATGGGCGAGCGCGGGCGCGAGTGGGTCCGGCGCGACTGGGACTGGGGCCTGGTCGCCGACCGATTCGCCCGCCTGCTGGCGGTGCCGCCGGACACCAGGGCGGTCACGGGGGCTTAGCCCCCGGGGCCGCGCGTCAGCCGTACAGGGAGTCGATCTGCCTGGCGAAGTCGCGCGTCACGATGTTGCGCTTGACCTTGAGGGTCGGGGTCAGGTGCCCGCTCTCCTCGGTGATGTCGACGTCGAGAACCGCGAACTTCTTGATCTGTTCGGCCTTGGAGACCGACCGGTTGGCGTCGTCCACCGCCTTCTGCACCTCGGCGAGGATCGCCGGGTCGGTGCTGAGGCCGGTGACGTCGGCGCCCGGCCTGCCGTGGGCCGTCCTCCACTGCTCCAGTGCCTCGGGGTCGAGGGTCACCAGCACCCCGACGAACGGCCTGTCGTCGCCGACCACCAGCGCCTGACTGATCAGCGGGTGGGCGCGGATACGGTCCTCCATCGGGCCGGGGGCGACGTTCTTGCCGGCGGCGGTGACGAGGATCTCCTTCTTGCGGCCGGTGATCCGCAGGTAGCCGTCCCCGTCGAGCTCGCCGACGTCGCCGGTGTGGAACCAGCCGTCGGCGTCGACCACCTCGGCGGTGGCCTTCTCGTCGTTCCAGTAACCGGAGAAGACGTGGCGCCCCTTGACCAGCACCTCGCCGTCCTGCCCGATGCCGATCGTGACGCCGGGGAACGGCTTGCCGACGGTGCCGATCTTGTTGGCGCCCGGCTGGTTGACCGTGGAGGGCGCGGAGGTCTCGGTCAGGCCCCATCCCTCGAAGACCTCGATGCCCACGCCCCGGAAGAAGTGGGCGAGCCGCTCGCCCAGGGCCGAACCGCCGGACACGGCGGCCGTCAGCCTGCCGCCGGTGGCCGCGCGGAGCTTGCCGTACACCAGCCTGTCGAACAGGGCGTGCCTGAGCGTGAGCCCGAGCCCGGCACCGCCGGTGGACCGCGCCCGGCTCCAGGCCATCGCGGTGGCGGCGGCGGCGTGGAAGATCTTGCCCTTGCCCTCGGCCGAGGCCTTCTGCTCGGCCGCGTTGTAGACCTTCTCGAACACCCTGGGCACGCCCAGCAGGAAGGTCGGACGGAAGCTCTGCAGGTCGGGGGCGACGTTCTTCATGTTCGCGGTGTGCGCCAGGATCGTGCCGGTCTCGACCAGCACCACCTGGATCATGCGGGCGAAGACGTGCGCGAGCGGAAGGAACAGCAGCGCGGCCCGGCCGTCCACGGTGAACAGGGGCTCCAGGGGGCCGGCCGCCACGTTCCTCGCGGTGAACAGCAGGTTGTCGTGGGTCAGCGCGCAGCCCTTGGGGCGGCCGGTGGTGCCGGAGGTGTAGACGATGGTCGCCAGGTCGGCCGTGCCGCACCCGCCCCTGCGCCCGGAGAGCGTCTCGTCGGTCACCTCGGCGCCGCTCGCGGCCAGCTCGCCGGTGGCGCCGTCGTCGATGTGCCAGAGGTGCTTGAGCTCCGGCAGGCCGGACATCGCCTCGCGGACGGTCTCCCGGTGGGTGTCCAGCTCCACGAAGACGGCCTTCGCGCCGCTGTCGGAGAGGATCCACCTGACCTGGTCGGACGAGGAGGTCTCGTAGATCGGCACGCTGGCCGCGCCGGCCGCCCAGATGGCGTAGTCGATCACGGTCCACTCGTAGCGGGTGCGTGACATCAGGGCCACCCGGTCGCCCGGCTCGACGCCGGCCGCGATCAGCCCCTTGGCCACCGCGGCGACCTGGTCGCGGAACTCTCCCGCGGTGACGGCGGCCCAGCCGTCGCCGGCCTTGCGGCGCAGGACGACGGTGCCCGGCTCCTGCTCGGCACGGTGAAACACCGTGTCGGTGAGGTTGGCGGAGGCGGGAACATCCACCAGAACGGGGACGCTGTACTCGCGCACGGGTCACTCCTGCGGGAAACGCGGATCGATGGGCTGCCTGGAGATCGTCCCGAGGTGCTCCGCGAGGGTGGATCCGTCACTCAGGCGTGGCCGGGGGCGATTTCACGGTATCAGTCTTGCCCCGCCGGGCCTCCGGACCGTGTTCGCGTCGCCCGTGTCGCATCTGATTCGTTACTTATGTCCCTATTGGCGGGTGGTGTGGCGAGTCCCTGAGCGGTGAGCCGTGCGTCCGCGAGGAAACGGCGAACGAGTACGGTATGCCCATGGCTGATCGCACCACCTCCACCATTACGATCGGCGCCGGCCGGTCCACCGTCATGAGGACGATCGCCGACTTCCCGGCGTACCCGGAGTGGGCGGGCCAGGTGAAGTCGGCGCGGGTCCTGTCCGCCGGGCAGGACGGCAGGCCGGTGCGGGTCCGGTTCGTCCTGGACGCGGGCGTGATCAACGACGAGTACACCCTCGGCTACACCTGGCACGGCGACGAGTCCGTCGAATGGAGCGTCGTCGAGGCGGGGAGGATGGTCTCCGGGCTCACCGGGCGTTATCGCCTGGCCGATGCGGGCAGCGGCACCGAGGTGACGTACGAACTCGCGGTGGACCTCAAGGTTCCCATGATCGGCATGATCAGGCGGAGGGCGGAGAAGGTCATCATCGACACCGCTCTGAAGGGGCTGAAGAGGCGCGTCGAGAGCGCGTGACACGGCGGATAGGCCGTCATGTCCGAGATGCCGTGCTGCATGCGGGCCTTCTCCGGGTACGGTTCGAGACGGGAGGGCCTGATGACTGAGAAGACCGGAAGAACCGAGAAGCCCGAGAAGGGCACAGACCCGCTGGGCGACGCGGCCGAGGAGGCGTTCAAGCTTTTCGACGCGCTCCAGCAGAAGGCGGCCAGGGAACTGGGCAGGAGCCTGATCCGGGGCACGGTGACCGGGGTCGGTGGAGTCTTCTCCGGCTCCCCCCGGAGCGGGCGGGACGTGTGGGGGGAGGCGGTCTCCGAGCACGACGAGTACATCTGCCGGGCCTGTCCCGTCTGCCGCGCCATGGCCGCCCAGCGTGAGTCGGGTGGCGCGGTCGCCGACCACCTGGTGCGGGCGGGCGGCGAGCTGTTCGCGGTGTTCAAGTCGGCCGTCGACGGGCTGAACAGGCCCTCGCCCGGCCGGCGGGAACGCGAGCGCGACCGGGCCGAGACTCCCGCCGAGCACGTCGACCTGGGCTGAGCCCGGGGGAAGAGGTCTGGGCCGAGCCCAGAGGGAACGGCCCGGGGTGAACCCAAGGGGAGAGGACGGACAATGGCGCTGACCATCGGCGTTGACATCGGCGGCACCAAGATCGCGGCAGGGGTCGTGGACGAGGACGGTCAAGTCGTCGAGCATCTGCTGCGGCCCACCCCGGCCCGGAACTCCGAGCAGGTCGCCGAGACGATCGCCGAGGTCGTCGCGGAGCTCGTCGAGGGCCGGGAGATCGAGGCCGTGGGACTCGGCGCCGCGGGGTTCGTGGATGAGACCCGGTCCGTCGTGCGCTTCGCGCCCAACCTCGCCTGGCGCGAGGAGCCCCTGCAAAAGAAGGTCTCCGATCTGGTCGGCCTGCCCGTCGTGGTGGAGAACGACGCCAACGCCATGGCGTGGGGCGAGGCCAGGTTCGGCGCCGGGCGCGGTGAGACCCACCTGGTGTGCGTGACCGTCGGCACCGGGATCGGCGGCGGCCTGGTGTTCGACGGCACGCTCTACCGGGGCCGCTGGGGCATGGGCGCCGAACTCGGCCACATGCAGGTCGTCCCCGAGGGGCGCCTGTGCGGGTGCGGCAACCTGGGCTGCTGGGAGCAGTACGCCAGCGGCAACGCCCTCGTCGCCGAGGCCCGGCAGATCGCCGAGCGCGACCCGGCGCGCGCCGCCGGGCTGCTGGAGCTCGCCGGCGGATCACCCGACCGCATCGAGGGCCAGGCGGTCACCGAGGCGGCCAGGCGGGGGGACCCGGCGGCGCTGGCCGCCTTCGCCACGCTGGCCGCCTGGATCGCCCAGGGCCTGGACGACCTCGCCGCGATCCTCGACCCCGGCTGCTTCATCCTCGGCGGCGGTGTCTCGCGCGCCTCCGACCTCTGGATCGACCAGGTCCGGGAGAACTTCGCCCGCGACCTGACCGGCCGGGGGCACCGCCCGGTGGCCGACATCCGCCTGGCCGAGCTGGGCGCGGCGGCGGGCGTGGTCGGCGCGGCCGACCTCGCCCGGCTCCGCTGAGGCGGGGCTGAGGCGAAGGTGCTCTCCGGACGGGGCAGGGGATCCGTGCCGCTCAGAGTCGCCAGCTACAACGTGCGCTCCATGAGGGACGACGTCGCCGCGCTGGGACGGGTGATCACCGCGCTCCGCGCCGACGTGCTCTGCGTGCAGGAGGCGCCCCGGTTCCTGCGGTGGCGTCGCAGGCGCGAGCGGCTGGCCGCCTCCGGCGGCCTGACCGTGGCGGCGGGGCGGCGCTCCGGCGGGGTGGCCGTGCTGACCGGTCCGGGGGTCCGGCTGCTGCACGGCGAGGGACACCTGCTCAGGCGCTTCCCCGGTCTGGAGCGGCGCGCCATCGCCATCGCCGTGGTCGAGACCGGGGGGCGGCGGGTGGCGGTCGGCTCCGTTCACCTCGACCTCGACGCCGACGCCCGGTCGTACCACGCGGGTGAGGCCCTGACCCTGCTGCGGGCCGCCTCCGACCGCTTCGGCGCGCTGCCGGTGCTCGCCGGGGACATCAACGAGCAGTCCCACGAACCGGCCTGGCGGCGTATCGCCGAGCGGCTGGCCGACTGCTATCCGGTCTCGCCGTCCGGTGACGGCCTCACCTTCCCCGCGAGGCGGCCCCGTGAGCGCATCGACGCGATCTTCGCGGCGGCGGGCCTCTCCGTGGTCTCCTGCGGAGGGACCGGAGCCGACCCCGCCGACCTTCCGCTGGCCACCGACCACCTGCCGGTGGTCGCCGAACTCGCGGTCTCCGGGGAAGGCGTCCTGCCCGGCCGAGCCGGTCGGGACGGGTGAACCCGCCACGGGCGCTCCCGGCCCCGATCCCCGTCCCGTCCCCCGTCCCGTCCCCCGTCCCGTCCCCCGTCCCGTCCCCCGTCCCGGCCCCGATCCCCGTCCCGTCCCCCGTCCCGGCCTCGATCCCCGCCCCGGTGCCGATCGCGGGGACGGCCTCGGTGAAGACGGCCGTTGAACCTCAAGGATCGGGCACGATACGCTCCGCGCACTTTCCCGAGATCTCCATCCGGGCGGCAAGTCGGGGAGCCGGGCACGCGGGAGGGGTTGTGCGCCGTACCATTTGGGGCATGACCCGTCGCCTTCCGCGGCGTGTGCTGGCGCTGTGCGCGGGAGGTCTGCTCCTGCCGGCCTTCTCTCCGCCGGCCGCTCACGCCGATCCCGTCAGCCCGCCCGTGGCGGAGGCATGGCAGGCGCCGACCAGCGCGCGGCTGAGCAGCGACGGGTCGCTGTCCGATGTGGCGGGGATCTCCGCCGGCGACGTCTGGGCGGTGGGCCAGCAGAGCGTCTGGGACATCTGGCAGAGCCGGGGCGCGATCACCCACTGGGACGGCGAGGCCTGGACCGAGGTCGGCATCCGCAACGACCCCACCGGCGCGGGGCTGCTGCGCTCGGTCGCCGCCGCCTCCCCGACCCGGCTGTGGGCCGTCGGTGAGGGCCACGACGGCATGCCGTACCTCGCGGCGGGGGACGGGACGGGCTTCGACCGGGTCGTCGTCGACAGACTGCACGCGGGTGACTGGCTGGGCGGGGTGGCGGCCGTCCCCGGCCGGATGACCGCGGTCGGCCGCCGGGACCGGCAACCCCTGATCGTCGCCGAGTCCGGCGGCAGGTGGAGGCTCACGCAGCTCACCGGCAAGGGCACCCTGTACGGCGTGGCGCTGGCCGGCAAGGGCGACGGCTGGGCGGTGGGGGACACCGGCGGCAGGCCGTTGATCACGAAGCTGTCCGGTGGCCGATGGAAGGCCGTGGCGGCCCCCGACATCCCGGGCGGCTATCTGCGTGACGTCTACCTCGACGGGTCGAAGCGGGCGCTGGCCGTCGGCGGCGTCTACCGGCGGTCGGGCGGGGTCAGCCCGCTGATCCTGTCCTGGAACGGCAAGAAGTGGTCCCGGGTCTCCCTGTCCGGCGACGACGTGCGCCTGTACGGCGTGACCGGCGACCGCAAGGGGCACTTCTGGATCTCAGGGGTGGACATGGAGCGGCCGGGGGAGGCGTTCCTGCTCCGTTACGACGGCCACACGGTCAAGACGTTGCGCGGCGCCACCGCCGACACCCCGCGGACCATCAGGCTCCAGTCGGTGACCTGTCTCCCCGCCACCGGCACCGTGTGGACCGTGGGCCACGTGGTGGACGCCCAAGGCCGTTACACCGACGTGATCGAGCGGTTCGGCGCCCCGGAGCGGGCCAGGCCGTAGCACCGGGTGGGCGGGGCGCTTTCGGCGTGGAAGCCCTCGACGGGCGGTCCCGGGAACACCGTGGACGGCCGCGAGCCCTCGGCCGCGGACCCTCAGATGACCGCGCCGTCGTCCCAGCCGGAGTCGTTGGGCGGACCGTCCCCCATCCGCACCACCAGAGCCACGAAACCGCCGATGAAGACGGCCACCGCGGTGAACAGCATCCAGCCCTGTAGTTTCCAGTTCAGGGCGGCGCTGAGCAGCAGGTAGGCGGGCCCGCCGAACAGGCCCAGCCAGGCGATCTTGGTGGTGGTGTCGGTCGTGGGGAGAGGGGGCGGGGGCGGGGGCACGTAGTGGCCCTCGTCGTCGGGATCGGTCTCCTCATCGTCGATGAGGTCGGTGAACTCCTCCTCGACCGAGGGGGGCCGTTCCTCCTCCGACTGCTTGACCACCCGCCGGGGGGGCTCGACCGGCAGGTTCTCGCTGTCCGGCCAGGGTTGGTCGGCCGAGTCCAGCTCGGCGGTGTCGTTGAAGGACGCGACGATCTGACGCCAGACCTCGTCCTCATCGCTTTGAGGTGTCACTTAGCCGGCCCGTCCCTCCCGGAGACCGCGCATTCCCCACTCGCGTTCAGTCTCCCTGCAAGGGTACAGAGGCGTTCGCTTTGATGAACTCCAGGCTCCCCGCAAAGATCCGATCCGCATCGTTGTCGAGAGTCGCGACGTGGTAGCTGTCGTTGAGCTCCACAACACTAAGGTTCCCCCCGGTCAGCCTCTCACGCAGGATACGTACACTGGCCGGTTTGACGACATGGTCCTGCGGGCTGTGGAAGACCAGCACCGGCTGGGTGATCTTGTGCAGCTCCGCGCGGGTCAGTGCCCACAGCCGGGGGAGGGTGGCGGCGGCCCTGACCGGCGTCCGCGAGTAGGCGAGTTCGGTCACCCCCTCCTTCTTGATGTCCCCGGCCACACCGGGCACCGACCGGACCACCAGCCCGAGGAGGGGCGCCACCGCCAGCAGCGGCACGTCGTTGGCGACCGAGGGGTTGACGACCACCACCCCCCTGATGCCCTCGCCGTGCACCTCGGCCAGCCGCAGCGCCATGCAGCCGCCCAGCGACAGACCCGTCACGAAGACCTCGTCGCAGTCGCCGCGCAGGTCGGCCAGGGCCTTGTCGAGCTCGGCGTACCAGTCCTCCCAGCGGGTACGGCCCATCTCCTGCCAGGTGGTGCCGTGCCCCGGCAGCCTGGGCAGTGTCACGCTGAGGCCCGCCGAGGCCAGGTACTCGCCCCAGGGGCGCAGCGACTGGGGCGACCCGGTGAATCCGTGACAGAGCAGGACCCCGATCCTTCCGCCCCTGTGGTGGTACGGCTCCGCGCCGGGCATGACTGGCATCGCAGCTCCTTGTAGGGTTCGCCCGATCGTCGCATGCCTGGGGCGTATTTTGCGAGAGGTCGTTTTGGGGGGGTTTGGTGAGGTAGGTGCTCCGGCTTGGAGATGGGAGGATGATCCTGGGTCCCCCCGCCGACCGAAGGAGCCTCACGTGTTCTATTGGGTGGTGAAGGCCATCCTCTGGCCCTTCCTCCATCTCGTCTTCCGCCCGTGGGCGGAGGGCGTGGACAACGTGCCACGGGAGGGGCCGGTGATCCTGGCCGGTAACCACCTGTCGTTCGCCGACCACTTCTTCGGGGCGCTGTTCCTGCCGCGTAAGGTGATCTCCCTCGGCAAGTCCGACTACTTCACCGGCCGGGGGATCAAGGGTTTCCTCAGCCGGGCCTTCTTCAGCGGTGTGGGCACCGTCCCGATCGACCGCTCGGGCGGCAAGGCCAGCGAGGGGGCGCTCCGCACCGGCAAGCGCATTCTCGCCGAGGGCCAGGTGCTCGCCATCTACCCCGAGGGCACCCGCTCCCACGACGGGCGCCTCTACAAGGGCAAGACCGGCGTGGCCCGGCTGGCCCTGGAGGCGCGTGTCCCCGTCGTTCCGTGGGCGATGGTCAACACCTTCGAGATGATGCCCCCGGGCCGTCTTCTCCCCAGGCTGGGCATCCGCCCGGGGGTGAGGTTCGGCAAGCCGCTGGACTTCACCCGCTACTACGGGATGGAGGAGGACCGCCTCGTCCTGCGCGCCGTCACCGACGAGATCATGTACGCGCTGATGGAGCTCTCCGGCCAGGAGTACGTCGACAGGTACGCCGCGAGCGCCAAGGTGGAGGCGGCCCGCAAGGCCAGGGAGACCCGCAAGGCCGGGGAGACCCGCGGGCCCGCCTAGCGTTGTGACCGGGAACGTTCCCCGGGGCGCGCCGCCGGGCGGCGGCGATCGGGCCGGCGTCACCGCTCGCCGTACCGGTGCCATGGAGGATGGTCACCTCGGAGAGGGGAAGTGGTCAACGTATCGGCTCCTATCGGTGGTCGAGGGGGGTCGTTATGATGAAGCCGAAGACCTCCGTGCGATGTGCGAGAGGCCACGGCGGTGGGGCCCGCCGGCTCCACCGACCCGGAGCAGACCACGGCGGCGACCGTCAACGGTCCCTATCAGATACGTTCCGTCGTGCTGGTGGGAGAGTGCCATGTCCGAGACATCCGATCGCCGTCCCCCAGGTCCTCCAGCGGGCTCCGGCGGTGATCCGCGAGCCGTCCCCCGGCGGGTGGAGTCCCGGCGGGCGTGGCGGTCCTGGCGGATCTGGCGGGCCCAGTGGGCGACGCTTGGAGCGATCTCGGCCGGTGGGGTGATCGGGGCGCTGACCCGCTACGGGATCAGCACGGCCCTGCCGCATCCACCGGGGGGCTTCGCCTGGGCCACGTTCCTGGTCAACGTGACCGGATGCCTGCTGATCGGCGTGCTGATGGTGCTCGTCACCGAGATCTGGCAGGCGCGTCCGCTGGTCCGCCCGTTCCTCGGGATCGGGGTGCTGGGCGGGTTCACCACCTTCTCCGCCTACATCCTCGACATCGGCCAGACGGCCGCCGCCGGCTCCCCGGAGACGGCGCTGGCCTACCTGGCGGGTACGGCGGTCGCCGCCCTGGTGGCGGTCCATCTCGGCGCGTCGGCGATCCGCCTTCTCATCCGTCCCCGAATCCGTCCCCGAGGCGAGGAGCGGTCGTGAACATACAGGGGCCCGCGCTCCGACTGACGATCTTCATTGGTGAGACCGGGCAGTGGCGTCATCGGCCGCTGTACCACGAGATCGTGCACCGCGCCCATCAGGCCGGCCTGGCCGGGGCCAGCGTGATCCGCGGCATTGAGGGATACGGCGTCTCCGACCACATCCACACCACCCGGATCCTCTCGCTGTCCGGCGACCTTCCGCTGGAGATCATCATCGTCGACTCGGCGGAGGCGATCCGGGCGTTTCTTCCTCAGCTGGAGGAGCTGGTCACCGAGGGACTGGTCGTCGTCGAGCCGGTCGAGGTGGTCCGTCACGCGGGCAGGACGGTGCCGCCCCCCGAGCGGACCGGGCGGACCGAGGAGGCGGAGAAGACCGAGGGGACCCCGTGACCCTGCTGCTGGTCGCCCTGGGCGCGGCCCTGGGGGCGCCGCTGCGCTACCTGACCGACCGCGCGATCCAGATCCACTACGACGCGGCGTTCCCGTGGGGGACCTTCACCGTCAACGTGGCCGGATCGGCGTTGCTGGGCTTCCTGGCCGCGCTGCCCGCACACAGCGCGGTCCTGGCACTGGCCGGGAGCGGGTTCTGCGGCGCGCTGACCACCTACTCCACCTTCGCCTACGAGACGGTACGGCTGGCCGAGAGCGGAGCCCGCCTGCTCGCGGTCATCAACGTCGCCGCGAGCGTCACAGCCGGTCTGGGCGCGGCCTGGTTCGGCGTGGTTGTGGCTCAGGCACTCGCCTGAACTGCGACGATATGAAAATCGGGGAGAATTCGGAGGGTGTCGAGGCCGGTAGTCCCCGCTGTCCCGATCTAGCCTGCGGTTATGAAGATCTCTCGAACCGACGTCGCGGCGGTGGCCTGTGGAGGGGCGCTCGGCGCGCTGGCCCGTCACCTGATCCATCTGGCCTTTCCGAACCCGCCACGGGACTTTCAGTGGACGCTGCTGTGGGTCAGTGTGTCCGGCTGTCTGCTGATCGGCGTGCTCACCGTCTGGCTGGAGAGACATCCGGGCCACCCGCTCGTCGGGCCGTTCCTGTCCACCGGTTTCCTCGGCGGTTTCACCACCTTCTCCTCCTACGCGGTGAACGTGGAGCAGAGGTTCCACTACGGCCAGCCCGGTGTCGCGGTGGCCCACCTGGTGCTCACCCCCGTACTGGCGATGATCGCCGTGTTCGCCGGGACGGCCCTCGCCAGGAGGGTGATATGACCGTCGCCATCCTGGTGCTGCTGGGGGGCGCCTTCGGGGCTCCGCTCCGCCACCTTCTCGGCAAGTGGATCCCCACGCACTTTCCGTGGGCCATTTTCATCGCGAACGTGTCGGCCTCGTTCCTGCTCGGCCTGGTGGGGGCGGGGGTGAGCACCGGCTGGCTGCCCGGCTGGGTGCTGGCCCTGGCCGGCACCGGATTCTGCGGGGCGCTCAGCACCTACAGCACCTTCGCCAACGACACCCTGAAACTGGCCGAGCAGGGGGAGCGCCGCCTCGCGGTGACCAACCTGCTGATCAACGTCGTGTGCGGTCTCGTGGCGGCCTTCGCCGGCGCGGCCCTGGGCAGGGCGTTCTGATCGCCCACCCCGGGCGCTACCCCTGGCCGAACTGCAGGTCCGAGCCGGCGAGCTGCTCGGCGTCGGTCTCCTTCATCCGGAAGAGCCGGTCGACGACCTTGCCGATCACGAAGGTGACCACGAAGCTGTAGACGCCCACCACCACGATGGAGAGCGCCTGCTTGCCGAGCAGCGCGCCGCCGCCGCCGTAGAACAGGCCGGCGGTCTTGAACGCTCCGGTCGAGAACAACCCGATCAGCAGGGTGCCCACGATGCCGCCCATGCCGTGCACGCCGACCACGTCCAGGGTGTCGTCGTAACCGAGGACGAACTTCCACTCGACGGCGAACGAGCAGAGGACGGCGGCGACGATGCCGATCACCAGGGCGCCCTCGGCGTTCACGTAGGCGCACGACGGCGTGATGGCCACCAGGCCGGCGACGGCTCCGGTGGCCGAGCCCAGCTTGCTGAACCTGCGCGCCCGGAGCCACTCCAGGAACATCCAGGTCAGCATGCCCGCGCAGCTCGCGATCATGGTGCTCAGGAACGCCGTTACCGCGGTCGGGCCGTCGTTCAGCGCGGATCCGCCGTTGAAGCCGAACCAGCCGAACCAGAGCAGGGCCAGCCCGAGCATGACCAGCGGGATGTTGCTGGGCTGGGGCGGATCACCCCGCCGGTACCTGACGCCGGGGCCCAGCGCCATGGCCAGCGCGAGACCGGCCATTCCCGAGTTGAGCTCGACCACCAGGCCGCCGGCGAAGTCGAGGGTGCCCATCCTGTGGATCCAGCCGCCGGTGTCGAAGACCCAGTGCGCGATCGGGAAGTAGACGAGGGTGGCCCAGACCACCGAGAAGATCATCCATGGCCCGACCCGGGTGCGTCCGGCCACCGAGCCGCTGATCAGGGCGACGGTGATGATGGCGAAGGTGAGCTGGAAGAGCGCGTAGGCGTAGGTCGGGACCGCGCCCGTCAGGTCGGTGGCCTTGACGTTGGCGAAGCGGAAGTCGCCGAAGCCGATCAGGCCGAGCCCGCCCGCGTCCGGTCCGAAGACCAGGCCGTAGCCGTAGGCGAACCAGAGAACGGTCACCAGGCTGATCGAGATGAAGCTCATGAAGAGCATGCTGAAAACGTTCTTCGAACGGACCATGCCGCCGTAGAAGAAGGCGAGTCCCGGTGTCATCAGCAGCACCATCGCGGTGCTCACCAGCACCCAGGCGGAATCGCCGGTATTCAATCCGGTAGGCATCGTCGAACCTCACTTAGCGGTGCTTCCGATCTGTCGGTTAATGATCGGAGGTGGGGAGAGTGAAACATCACATCCATGGATTTGGCGGTAATAAAACGGTGCGGGTAAAAGTAGGTGAGAAAACAGGTATTGATCCCATTAAAAGAGTGGCTCTCGGGTAGTTCGCCGCCCGGTGCCGGGAATGAGAGGTCCGGACGGCTCAACGCGGCCCCAGATAAATGAGGAAAACTCGGAGAGGCCGACGTGACATCGACGACTCCGGCGGCAGACACCCCGCCCACGCGGTGGCTGAGGCCGCTCCCCCTGCTCGTCTCGGTGATCCGCGGAGTCGGGCAGGTCGACTTCATGGCCAGCACCTGGACCGGCCTCATCTTCATCGTCGCCCTGTTCGCCGGGGGCTGGCGCTACGGCGTCTACGGTCTTCTGGGGTCGGCGGTGGCCACGCTCACCGCCTGCGCCCTCGGCGCCGCGCGCGACCGGATCGAGCCGGGGCTTGAGGGCTTCAGCGGCACCCTCATCGGCGTCGCGTTCGTCCTCTACTTCGGGGTGGGCTGGATGACCACGCTCCTGACCGTGCTGGGGTGCGTCGCCGGCAGCGTGGTCACCTCCGCGCTGGTCACCTTGCTCAAGCCGTTCAACCTGCCGACCTTCACCGCGCCGTTCTGCATCATCACCAGCGCGATGCTGCTCGCCGCCCCCGCCTTCGAGCGCGTCAGGCAGGGCAGGATCGGCCCCGCGCTTCCGTCGGCGGCGACCGGCCGTACGGCGCTCACCTGGAACGACACCTGGCAGGGCATGTTCAACGGGATCGGCCAGATCTTCTTCCAGAACAAGTGGTACGTCGGCCTCATCTTCCTGATCGGACTGGTGGTGGGCAACTGGATCGCCGCCGTCGCCGCGGTGGTCTCCAGCCTGATCGGGATGGCGACCGCCTGGGTGCTGGGCGCCCCCGCCGCCGACATCGCCGCCGGGCTGTACGGCTACAACTCCGTCCTGGTGGGCATGGCGCTCGCCGGGATCTTCGTCGTGCTCACCCCGGCCAGCGGCGTCTACGCCGCGATCGGGGCGATCACGGCCACCGGCCTGACCGCGGCCCTGACCACCTTCTTCGCCCCGTTCGGTGGCCACACCCTGACATGGCCGTTCGTCGTGGTGGCCTGGACCTTCCTCGCCGCCGTCCCGGCGCTCTCCTGGCTCAGGCGTGCCGGGTGACCGTGCCGGACGGCTCTGCCGGACGACCCTGTCGGACAGACCAGATGAACCTTAGGAAAAGGGGGACCTTCCATGAATCTCACACCCAGGGAACTGGACAAGCTGCTGATCTACGTTGTGGCTGACCTGGCGGACAAGCGCAGGTCACGCGGCCTGAAGCTCAACTACAGCGAGACGGTGGCGCTCGTCAGCGCGGCCGTCCTGGAGGCGGCACGCGAGGGCAAGACGGTCGCCGACTGCATGGAGCTCGGCAAGAAGGTCGTGGGACCGGCCGACGTCATGGACGGCGTCCGGGAGATGCTCCCCCTCATGCAGGTCGAGGCGACCTTCCCGGACGGCTCCAAGCTCGTCTCCTGCCACGACCCCGTCGGCGTCTGAAAGTGCCGGCGCTCGGGTGGCCGGGGGCGCCGACGGTGAGCCGGGAGCCGGTGACGGCGCCGCGGTCGCCGGAGGCAGGTGGGACGGTGCTGGTCGGCGGGCACGAGAGCCGGTACGGCCGCGCGCTCGGCGACCTTCCCGGCGCCACGGTCACGGCCGTCGGCCGGGATCTGTACGCCCTCACCCGGCACCCGGCGGTCGTCGTCCCGATGACGCTCGGGCGGGACACGGGGCTGGCGGCCCAGATCGCGCAGATCCTCCGCTGGAACGGCCGGGGCCGCAGGCCGGGGGAGTTGCTGCTCGCCCCGCCGCTCGGCACGCCGGCCCATCTCGTCGGCTGGCTGCGGGCCGCGGCCGGTCGCGTCGCGCTACCGGCGTCCTCACCGGACGGGCCGTGGGCGGTGCTGGTGACCGCGCCCTCGGCGTCGGCGGAGGAGGACGCCGAACTGTTCCGGGTGGCGCACCTGGTGCGCCGGCACAGCGGACTCCGCTGGGTCGAGGTCGCGCTGACGGGCGGTGATCCGGACGTCGCCGAGGGCGTGTCCCGATGCCGTCTGCTCGGCGCTCGGCAGGTCGCCGTCGTCTCGGCGTCGTTCGTCAAGCCGGACCTGCCCGAGGGCGTGACCTGGGCGGGCCCGTTGCTCACCGCGGCCTCGCTGGAGGAACTGGTCAGACGGCGGGTCGAGACGGCCGGGGAGCGCTGGAGAAGGCACGCGGACGACGGTCTCGCCGCGGTGTCCGGCGACCATCACCACCATCACACTCATTGATCGAGGGAGAAGTCATGGTACGCAAGCCCGTGAAGCACGAGGCCCTGCCACGTCATGAACGCTACATGTACGGCGAAGGGGAGATCGAGCTCAACAAGGGACGGAGAAAGACCAGCCTGACCATTCGCAACACCGGGGACAGGGCCGTCCAGATCTGTTCTCACTATCACTTCTTCGAGGTCAACCGGGCGATCTCCTTCGACCGGGACGCGGCCTTCGGAATGCACCTCGACCTCCCGGCGGGCAACGCCATCCGGATCGAGCCGGGAGACACCCACCAGGTCAACCTCGTCGAGTACGGCGGCGGCCTGCGCGTCTACGGCTTCAGCGGCCTGGTCGACGGCAGCGTCCGCGCCGGCAAGACCCACCGGGTCGCGCTGGAGCGGGTGAACGACTTCGGCTTCCTCGACGTGCCCGTGGAGAAGGCCAAGAGCCCCAATGGGGCGGCCAAGAACGGCGCGGCCAAGAAGGCGCCCGCGAGGAAGGCCGCGACGGCCTCCAGGAAGAAAGGCTGACGTCCAATGGTGACCATGAGCCGCAAACAGTACGCCGACATGTTCGGTCCCACCGTCGGAGACCGGATCAGGCTCGCCGACACCAACCTGGTGATCGAGGTGGAGAAGGACTACAACGCCGGTTTCTACGGGGACGAGTCCGTCTACGGCGGCGGCAAGACCGTCCGTGACGGTATGGGCTCGGCACCCGGAGCCACCAACTTCAGCGGCGCCCTGGACATGGTGATCACCAACGTCGTGGTCGTCGACCCGATTCTCGGCGTCGTCAAGGGGGACATCGGCATCAGGGACGGCATGATCGCCGGCATCGGCAAGTCGGGCAACCCGCACACCGAGAACGGCGTGGACCCGAGGCTGGTCATCGGCCCCGGCACCGAGGTGCTCTCCGGCGAGCACATGATCGCCACCCCGGGCGCCATCGACAGCCACGTCCACCTCATCTCCCCGCAGCAGGTGGAAGCCGCGCTGAGCAACGGGATCACCACGCTGATCGGCGGTGGCGTCGGCCCCTCCGACGGCACCCGGGGCACCACCTGCACGCCGGGGCCGTGGGGGATCGGCCGGATGCTCCAGTCGTTCGAGGGCCTGCCGATCAACATCGGCCTGATGGGCAAGGGCAACGGCAGCAGGCCGGAACCGCTGAGCGAGCAACTCCAGGCAGGGGCGTGCGCGCTGAAGGTCCACGAGGACTGGGGCTCCACCCCCGCCGTGATCGACAACTCGCTGTCGATCGCCGACGAGTACGACATCCAGATCGCCATCCACACCGACACCATGAACGAGAGCGGCTTCCTGGAGGACACGATCAGCGCCATCAACGGGCGCGCGATCCACACCTTCCACACCGAGGGGGCCGGCGGCGGTCACGCCCCCGACCTGCTCAAGGTCGCCGGCGAGCCGAACGTGATGCCCTCCTCCACCAACCCCACGCTGCCCTACACCATCAACTCCATGGACGAACTCCTGGACATGGTGATGGTCTGCCACCACCTCAGCCACGACAACCCCGAGGATGTCGCCTTCGCCGACAGCCGGGTCCGGGCCGAGACCATCTCCGCCGAGAGCGTCATGCACGACATGGGCGTGATCAGCATGATCTCCTCCGACTCGCAGGCGATGGGCCGGGTGGGAGAGTCCTTCACCCGGGCCTTCCAGATCGCCCACCACTGCAAAGACCTGCGGGGCAGGCTGCCGGAGGACTCCGACCGCAACGACAACTTCCGGGTCCTGCGCTATCTGGCCAAGCTGACGATCAACCCGGCCCGCACCACGGGTATCTCCGACGTGGTCGGCTCCCTGGAGGCGGGCAAGCTCGCCGACATCGTGCTCTGGCAGATGCACGGCTTCGGGGCCAAGCCGTACGTGGTGGTCAAGGGCGGCCAGATCAACTGGGTGCAGATGGGCGACCCGAACGCCTCGCTGCCGACACCCCAGCCGGTCTACTACCGGCCCATGTTCGGGGCGTTCGGCAAGGCGCTGCCCGCGACGAACATCACCTTCATGTCGCAGGCCGGCATCGCGGCAGGGGTGCCGGGCAAACTCGGCCTGGAACGGCTGGTCCACCCCGTGCGGGGCTGCCGCACCATCGGCAAGCACGACATGATCCGCAACGACGCGCTTCCGGAGATCACCGTGGATCCGGAGACCTACAAGGTCTCGCTCGACGGCGAGCACGCCTTCATCGAGCCGGCCAGCAAACTGCCCCTGACCCAGCTCTACTTCATCGCGTGAACCTCAGTCCGCTGCTCGTCCAACTCCAGCTGACCGACTCGGCCTTTCCGAGCGGTCTGTACACCCTGTCACACGGCCTGGAGGGCTACGTCCAGTCCGGCACGGTGGAACCGGCCGACCTCCCGATCCTGCTGGCCGACCTGCTCCGCCACTCCGTGGGGCCCGGCGACGCCACCGCCCTGGTGCTCGCGCACCGGGCGGTGACCGAGGGTGACTGGAACCGGCTGGCCGAGGTCGACCGGCGGCTGCACGCGATCAAGCTCAACCGCGAGCTGCGGGCGGCCGCCGCCCGGACCGGCCGCCAGCTCCTGGACACCGCGGGCCGGGTCTTCGGCGGGCCGGTGGCCGGGAAACTGGCGGCGCTTGTCCGGGAGGGGGCCGCACCGGGTAACCACGCGGTCGTGGCCGGGGCACTGCACGCCGGTCTCGGGGTGTCGGAGAGGCACGCGGTGGCCGGGGACGTGTTCGCCTTCTGCGCCGGCTGGACCGCCGCCGCCGTACGCCTGGGCAGGGTGGACTTCCGCCGGGCCCAGGCCATGCTGTACGGCGCGCACCCGGAGATCGTGCGTGCCGCGGCGACAGCCCTGGCGGCCCGGAGCCCGTACGACATCCACGGCTCGGTGCCCCTGGCCGACACCTTCTCCGCCGCGCACGAGCGGGCACCGGCCCGACTGTTCACCACCTGACCCCGTCACCGTCACCGTCACCGTCACCGGAAACCGCATCGAGAGGATCCCCATGGAGATGGAGAACGTACCGAAGATAGGCATCGGCGGCCCGGTGGGCTCCGGCAAGACGGCGCTGATCGAGGCCATGGTGCCGTTGCTGATCCAGCGCGGGCGCAGTCCGGGCGTCATCACCAACGACATCTACACCCAGGAGGACGCCCAGCACGCCCGCCGCTCGCTGGCCGGCGTCCTCGACCCGCGGCGGATCGTCGGCGTCGAGACCGGGGCCTGCCCGCACACCGCGGTCCGCGACGACCCCACGATGAACCTCGCCGCCGGGGCCGAGATGCTCGAACGCTTCCCCGACATCGACATCCTGCTGTTCGAGAGCGGCGGGGACAACCTGACCCTCACCTTCAGCCCGGCCCTGGCCGACCTGTACATCTTCGTCCTGGACACCGCCGAGGGCGAGAAGATGCCGCGCAAGCGCGGCCCGGGGATCACCGACTCGGACCTGCTCGTGATCAACAAGATCGACATCGCCCCGTACGTCCGCACGGACCTGTCGGTGATGGAGCGCGACGCCCACCATGTGCGCGGAGACAGGCCGGTCATCCTCACCGACTGCCTGACCGGGGCAGGGGTGGCCGAGGTCGTCGACTTCATCGAGGCGTGTGAGGCGGTGGCGTGCTCCTCGGCGCGGTAGGGAGGCCGGAGGCGATGCGCAAGCCGACGCCCAAGCCGGTGCGCAGGCCGACGCGTGAGCCTGTTCACGAGGCCCCCGTGAACAGGCTGGCCCCCGAGCACTACACGATCGCCGATATCCCGCAGGTCGTCTTCCGCTACGCGGGGGTCCCCGACACGCTGCCGGTGGGCAGCCCCGGCAAGGTGGGGGTGATGGAGCTGGAGTTCGCCAGAACCGACCGGCGGACCGAGTTGACCGGGCACTACCAGAAGACGCCGCTGCAGATCATGAGGCCGCTCTACTTCGACGAGCGGCGGCCGGAGATGGCCTACGTCATGCTGATGTCCGCGGGCGGCGGGATTCTCCAGGGAGACCGCTACCGCATGGACTTCACCTGTGGTGCCGGGACCGAGGTGAACCTGACCACGCAGGCCGCCACGAAGATCTACAAGATGGAGCACGACTACGCCACCCAGATCGTCAACATCACGGCGGGGCCGGACAGCCACGTGGAGTATCTCCCGCACGCGTCGATCCCGTTCGCGCGCTCGCGCTTCTACCAGCGTCTCAGGCTGGTGGCCGACCCGTCGGCCACGGTGGTACTGGGCGAGAGCATGCTCGTCGGCCGCCTCGCCCGCGGCGAACGCAACGACTACGACGTGTTCTACAGCGACATGGAGGTGTGCCGCCCGGACGGGGAACTCGTCTTCGCCGACACCGTACGGCTGGCGCCGTCCGAGGACGGTGTGACGGGTCCCGCGGTCCTCGGCGACTTCGGGGTGATGGCCTCGCTGTTCGTGATGACCGGCAAGGCGCCCGCCTCCGTGGTGGCCGACACCCTGCACGAGGCGCTGGCCCCCCTGATCTCGCCGGGCCTGCGCGCCGGGGTCAGCGTGCTCCCGCGGGACTGCGGCGCCTGGGTCCGCGTCCTGGGGGAGGAGTCGCCGGAGGTGGAGGCCGCGCTCCGCGGCGCGTGGGAGGCCGCCCGCCTCCTCCTCATCGGCGTCCCCGTCCCCACCCGCCGCCGCCCTTGATGTCAGGCCGAGCTCAGGTGTTCGCGGATCCGCCGGATGTGCTCGGGGGTGGTACGGCAGCAGCCGCCGACGAAGGCGGCGCCCGCCTCCTGCCACCCGGCCGCGGCCGCGCCGAACTCGACCGGGTCCGCCAGGCCGAGCCAGCGGCGATTCCGGGCGTCCCAGGTCTCGCCGGAGTTGGGATAGACCATCACCGGCTTGCTCCGGAGCCGGCCGATGAGGCTGGGGATGTGGCGGGGAGCGGTGCAGTTGACGCCGACCGCGATCACCCGCGGATCGTCGGCGAACAGTTCTGCGGCCTCGGCGAGCGGGGTGCCGTCGTTGATGTGCTCGCCGTCCCGGCAGGAGAAGCTCACCCAGGCCCGCATGCCGGGTGTCTCGGCCAGCAGCCGCTTCAGCGCCCTGGCCTCGGGGTAGGACGGGATGGTCTCGCAGGCCAGCAGGTCGGCCCCGCTGCCGGCCAGGATGTGCCAGCGGTCCCGGTGCCAGTCGGTCAGGCCGTCCTCGTCCAGGTCGTAGTCGCCGGTGTACTCGGCGCCGTTGGCCAGGTAGGCCCCGTAGGGGCCGATGCCGGCGGCCACCGTGCCCATGCCGTACGACTCCCTGGCCTCGGTGGCCAGGCGCACCGAGGCCAGGATCAGCTTCTCGGCCTCGCCGGCGGTCAGTCCCCGGCGGACGAAGGCCGGGATGCTCGCCTGATAACTGGCCGTGGTCGCCACCTCGGCCCCCGCGGTGAAATAGTCGAGATGAGCCTGACGGATCACCGAGGGGTTCTCCATCAGGAGTTTCGCCGACCACAGCTCGTCGCGCAGGTCCGCGCCAAGCGCCTCCAGATGTGTGGCCAGCCCGCCGTCCAAAATCACCATTCCGCCACTTTATGTGGACATTGAGGGCTTTGTATCCGTTTCTCCTGGCAGGGAGGCGCCCCCGGCCCCGGACCGCCCGCGAGAACCGGCGGCGCGGACCTGGGACGGGGACCGGCAGGGACGGAACGGGGGCCGGGAGAACGAGAAGGGGTAATGGGGAGACCCCGGGGGCCGGCGAACCGGAGGCCCCGGGGGACTGGGGAACGGGAAGGGCCGAGGGGGTCGGGTGGGGGCCGGAGAGCCGGGATCGGGCCGGGGGCAGAGCGCTCACTCACCAGCGGCTACAAAGGCACCGAGTCTGCCCGAACGGGCAACCCGGTGGCTCCCATCAGTCGATTCGGCGTAGGGCCTCGGCCAGACCGGCCAGGCCGACCGGGCCGATCTCCAGGGCGGAGGTGTGCCAGCGGCGCAGGTCGAAGTCCGCGCCCAGGCGCCGTCTGGCCTCCTCCCTGGCGGCCAGCCAGGCGCGCTCGCCGAGCTTGTAGGAGATCGCCTGGGCGGGCCAGCCGAAGTAGCGGACCACCTCGGCGTGGATCCGGTGCGGCTCGCACCGGCCCCGGTCGCGCAGCACCTCGCACGCCTTCTCGAAGGTCCACCGCGAACCGTCGGGGAGCGGCAGGTCCAGGTGCACGCCGATGTCGACGACCACCCTGGTGGCCCGGAGCGCCGATCCGCCGAGCATGCCGAGCCGGGTGCCCGGCTCGGTGAACCAGCCCAGCTCGTCGGCCAGCCGTTCGGCGTACAGTGCCCAGCCCTCGCCGTGCCCGCTCACCCAGGAGTTCTTGCCGAATCGCGACAGGCCGTCCCCGGCCAGCCGGGTCGCGCCGAACTGGAGGTGGTGGCCGGGGACACCCTCGTGGAAGACCGTGGTCAGCTCGGGCCAGGTCTCGAACCGGTCCCGCCCGCCGCCCACCGGCCACCAGGTACGGCCCGGCCGGGACATGTCCTCGCTCGGCGAGGTGTAGTAGGCCGAGCCAGAGGTCGAGCCGAGGGCCAGGGTGACGTCCACCCGGCGCAGCGGCTCGGGGATGTCGAAGTGGGTGCCGTGGAGCTGCTCGACCGCCCAGTCGTGGCGCTCCTGCAGCCAGCGCCGGTAGGCGTCCAGCCCCTCGACGTAGCAGGTCTCGTTGAGGATCGCCGTCGCCTCGTCCACCGAGGCGCCCGGTCGCACCCGATCCGCCTCGGCGGCCAGTTCCGCCTCGATGCGGCCCAGTTCGGCCCAGCCCCACTCGTAGGCGTCCAGCAGATCGATGTCGTCGCCCAGACTCAGCCGGGCGGCCACCGCGTAGCGTTCGGCGCCCACCGCGTCGCGCTCGGCCGCCCGGGGGGCGTAGTCCTCGCGCAGGTAACGGGCGGCCTCGGCGTAGGCGGCGTGCGCCGCCGCCGCGCCCCCGGCCAGCTCACCCAGGACCGGGCCGTCGCCGTAGCCCGTCACCAGGGCCTCGTGTGTGCCGCCGTCGGCCAGGAGGTCGGCCTGGACCGCCGACTCCAGCGCCTGGCGGCGGGCCGCCCGCTTCCCCTGGGCCAGGCCGGTCTCCAGGCTGCTCCGCCAGCCGTCCAGCATCAGCGGGATGGCGGCGAGCCGGGCCGCCACATCGCGCCACTGGTCGTCGGTGCCGCGCGGCAGCAGGTCCACGCTGTCGCGCAGATCGGTGATCAGACCGAACGGCGCCTGCACCGCGCAGAGCGGTTCGCCGATCTCGTGTGAGGCCGACTCGGCCTCCAAACGCTCGCGCAGGTGCGCCGCGGCCTGCACGTCCGCCTCGCACCGGGGTTGGAGGGAGACGAGCCGTCTCAGCGTCTCGCCGATCAGGGCGGCCCGGGCGGCGTGGCCCTCCGGGCTGTAGTCGCTGGCGGCGGCGAACTCGACGGCGATGCCGGCCGCTCCGGCGGCGACCGGGTCGAGCGCCGCCGAGCGGGAGACGTATTCATCACAAAGAGCAAAAATCGGGCTGGTCACGCCGGAACTTTAACCCACTCGACCCGATGTTCACTCCCTATATGACTTTTCCTTGACATCTATCGTCAGGATCTATCGTTTCCAGAACGGGCGCCGCTTACCGGCCCGGCTCAGGGACTCCAGCACCTCGACGGCCCTGCGCCACAGGGCGTCCACGTTCCCGCCCACCCGCAGCTCCGCGGCCAGGACCGCCAGCTCCGAATGGCCGCCGAGGTGGACGGCCAGCGCCGCGAGCCTGCTGCCCAGATCGTCGAGATAGCGCAGCCGATCGGCGGCGGACAGGGACTCGGCGGCGCGCAGCCGCCGCAGCTCCTCGCCGATCTCGGCCGAGGGCACCTCTCGCGGCACCCCCGGCGCCGCCGGCTCGCCACCGGGCGCCATCGGCGCGGGACGGGGCGCCATCGGGCCGCGCGGGGCGAAGGAGCCGCCGGCCTTCCCCCTCGGCGCGCCACCCAGCGCGCCGCCCAGCGCCGTGGCCGCGAAGGGCGGCCCCGATGGGGAAGGCCCCCCGGGAGCGCCCCTCGGAGCCGCCTGCGGCGAGGCCATCGAGGCGAACATCATCGGTGCCGCCGTGACGGCCGGGCTCTCCCAGCCGCTGGGCGGCTCCACCGGCTGGATCACCCGGTGCCCGGGGCCGCCCTCCGCGGACACCGCGCTGTCGACCGCGACGAACGCGGTGAACCGGCAGAGCACGCCGTACCCGAGCGAGACCCCGATGATCTCCGCCTCCAGCGAGTGGTCGCCCGCGGTGTAGCGGTCCTCCAGGGCGCGCAACCGGGCGCGCGCCCAGATCGCCCGCACCGCCGGGTTGTCCACCCGCGCCCCGGTGACCCGCCGCTGCCACGGCCACCCGGCGGAGTCCAGCCCGTGTACGGCCAGCGCCCCCTGACCGGCTCCCCGGTATCTCCCCTGGACGGTGAGCGGGACGCCCGGATAGATCGAGCCGAGCGGGCCGACCGTCCCGGGGATCACGTCGAGCCCGTCCCCCTTGACGGACAGGCCGGTCACCAGGGGTGCGCCGATCCTGCGGTGGATGTGCTCCATCGCCTCGTCCAGCCGGTCCTCGGACTCCACCAGCTCGCACCGGCCCGCGCCGAGGGCGGCCAGCCTGCCCAGGAACCCGGCGTTGACCGCCCGGTCGATGCCGACCGTGTGCACCCGCGCCCCGGCCAGCCGGGCGCCGAGCCGGTCCAGGATCTGGTCCTCGTTGCCGACCTGCCCGTCGGTGACGAGCACCAGGACGCGGTCCCTGACGGAGCCGCCGGAGCCGCCGGAGTCTCTGCCGCCGTCGGGGCCGCCGAGCAGCGTGGCGGCCCTCTCCAGCGGGTTCAGCATCTCGGTGCCGCCCCGCGCGTCCAGGCGGGCCAGGTGCTCCACCGCCCGGTAACGGTTACGGTCGGACGCCTCCGACAGGCCCTCGCCAAGCCCCTCGGGATATTCCACCACGCCGTCGAAGGAGAGCACGGCGAACCGGTCGCCGCCGGTCAGCGTGTCCACGATGCGGGCCGCCGCGCGCCGGGCGGCGACCATCTTCCAGCCGCTCATGCTGCCCGAGCGGTCCAGCACGAGCACCACGTCCTTGGGGTGGGCCGTGGGGGCCGCCGCGCCGGGGACGACGGTGAGCGTGAACGTGCCCTCGTCCCCGTCGGGGGCCAGCGCCAGCGAGGTTGAGGCGTCGAAGGAGAGCCGCAGGATGAAGTCGCGGTCCAGGCGCTCACCCGGCCGGAGGCGGACCGTGTCACCCTCCTCCCGGACCACGTGCAGGCTGGAGCGGACCTCCCGCAACTCCAGGCCCGCGGGGTCGACCGAGACGGCCAGCGACAGCCGCACCGGGTTGGGGAAGCCGGGCAGCAGCACCGGGGGCGTGATCCTGGAGGCGTCCGGCACCGCGTCGGTGTCCAGAGCCCAGCCGGCGCCGACCTGGCCGCCGTCGAGCGGGGTGCCGGGGATGTAGCGGGGGGCGACGACCAGCGGGAAGCGGAAGGTCGCCGCGCCGTCCTCGTAGGGGAGCGGCTGGTTGAGCGAGAGGTGTACGGTGACCCGCTCACCGGGCACGATGTTGCCGACCCTGATGGTGAAGACGTCCGGCCGCTCCTCCTCGGCGATCGCGGCCCGTCTGCCCTCGGCGATCGCCCGGTCGTAGTCGGCCCTGGCCTGGCCGCGCTCCTTGAGGATCCCCTCGATGACCCGTCCGTCCGCCTCCATCCTGAAGGCGGTCACCGCCGCCCGGTCGGGCAGCGGGAAGACGTAGGTCGCCTCAAGCGCCACGTCGTGCGGGTTGCGGAAGCCCTGCACCACCTCGACCCCGGCGATCAGCCCGGACACGGCGGCGGTCACGTCCACGCTCTCCAGCGGCAGGTTGCCCCGCTCGGTGACGAGCGTCCCCAGCCCGGCGTCCGGGACCGGCTCGCACTCCTCCGGGCGTAGCGTTGTGATCTCGGTGATCATGATCGATTCCCTTCGTGGGGGGCGAGGTCGTGTTGGCGGAGAACCGACAGGAGCGCCTCGGACGCGGCGCCGATCTCGGCGAGCTCGGCGGACGAGGGGGGACGGCCGCCGTCGAGCAGCAGCGTCACGCCGGCGGCCAGCCGTACACCGTGAACGACCACCGCGCCGGACCCGCCCCGGCCGCCGGGGGCGGCCGACTGTGACGCCGGCGCTCCGGGGAGGGCGGTGGTGAGCCCGGTCTCCGCCGCGGTGAGCGGATCGGCCCAGAAGCGAGGGCGTGCGGCCCGGGGCGCGGCTCTTCTCGGCCCTCCGCCTCCCTCTTTCGCGGTGCTCCTTTCGGGCACCCCGGCACCCTCGGGCGGGAGCTCCTGGAGATCGGCGATCGACTCCAGGAGCCGATCGGTCGCTCCGGCCAGCTCGGCCTGGATCTCGGCGATGGTCCGGCCCTCGGACTGGCGGCGCTTGACGGCGATCAGCTGGAGCAGGTGGCGCCTGCCGTACACGGCGACGCGGCCCCGGCGGGCCGACGGCGGGTCGAGCAGGCCGATCGTGGCATACCACCGGATGAGGCGCTCGTTGGGCGCGTCCCTGACCCGCCCGTTGAGCTGGGCGGTGGGGCTCAGCGCCGCGGAGGCCCGCTCCGCCAGTTCACCGATGGTCCATTCCATGCCTCGATAGTGACACTGTCACTATGACACTGTCAACATAAGATGAGTGGAGCTGGGTAGGGACATTTCACGACAAATAGGAAACTAGGCCTTAAATAGGGGGAGGACGCCTTATGTCCGCGATCACCAGCCCGCTCAAGCCCGAGGACAAGAAGGTCGTCGTCGCCGTGCTCCAGGCGACGCTCGTCGACCTCATCGACCTTTCGCTGCTGGGCAAGCAAGCCCACTGGAACGTGATCGGCCAGAACTTCCGCTCACTCCACCTGCAACTCGACAAGATCGTCGCGAAGGTCAGGGAACACGCCGACACCGTCGCCGAGCGCGCGGTGGCCCTCGGCGGCAACCCCGACGGCCGGGCGTCCACGATCGCCAACACGAGCGAGGTGCCGCAGCTGGAGCCGGGTTACATCAACGACGGCAAGGTCGTCGCCGCGATGACGGACATCCTCGGATCCATCATCCGCCGGATGCGCGAGCGCGTCGCCGCCACCGAGAAGCCCGACCCGGTGACCCAGGACATCCTCATCGAGATCACCCAGGACCTGGAGAAGCACCACTGGATGATCGAAGCCCAGCGCTAGACCGTCCCGCCACACACCTCAGGCGCCCCGGCCCACCAGACCCGGGGCGCCTTCCCCGCGCCTCCGCGCTCCCTGTCGCGTTATGCCCGCTCCTTCCACATCGACGTCAGGTGGCCAAGTCCGCGCCGGTTGATTCCTCGCTCGACGGCACCGGACTCGTCCGAACGTCTCAACTGAGAAGAGTGCTGGCGACCTTGGGATCCATAAGATTGGACCAAGCCTGTTCGGCGCCGTAGAGGGGGCGGCCGGGAAGGCGCGGTTCGGGGTACCAGCCGTCGCGATCACATCCGGGGACCAGGTCCAGGACAAGGTAGATGATGTTGTCCGGCACACTTCCTGTAATGCGTACGGCGACATATGTCTCGTGCCCGTTGTCAGCTCGAACCTGAACGCCCAGAACGAAGGTTGAGAAGCCTGTGCTGTGTTCACGTCCGTCATGTAGGGACGCGCGGATCAGCACGCGCACGCTCTCACTCAGGTGTCGGATCAGGCGAGTGCCCGCCTCCAGTTGGTAACGCTCATAGTCATCCTGATTCGGTAGTAGATGGCCGCAGTAAGTGCCCGTGACCAACGGTTTGGCGTGCTCGGCGTTGTATCGAGCCCGGGCTGCCTGGGCATCCACTGCCAGGGAAGCGTAGAAGTCGTCCAGCGAGCCATCTTCGCGGACGCCCGCCGCGATCAGCCACGGCAACGACTCCTCTGTCCAGATCGCGCCGCGCCATCGCCGAACCTTGACCTTGAACAGGATCTCATCGTCGATCGCGCGGATGCGCTCATGCCGTGTGGTGTCGTCGGTGAGCTGCTCTGCGGCTTTGGCCAGAAGAGGATGATCGATCTCGTCGAGTGGGTCATCGATGGGTGGGATCGGGAGCTTGAGGTCTTCACGCGCACAACGCAGTGTTGGTCGCGGGTGATCCATCGATCTGTCAGTCCTCCTCGCGCACGCCGCCGAGTTCGTCGATCCGTTCCGGAGATAGGCCGGTGAGCAGTGACAGGCGAGATCGGTTCGTCCCATCGAGCTGTTCCATCGCCTGGAGCATCTTCTGTCGAATCTCCTCTCGGCGGATTTCCAGATAGACCCGTACGGCTTCGGCGACCAGGTCCTTCTTGGTCACGCCGAGAAAATGCGCCCCGTTGGAGATCATCTGATCGATTTCCGGATCGACTTTCAGTGGAGACAGTGCCATGGTCGTCGGCCTTTCCTTATTGCTGGTACCTCAAGGCACCTAGGGTACCAGGGGTCTGCAAGGTGGACGCGAGATCAACCTCGGGCATCCTGGCTGGTGCCGGCGAGTGCGCCGTGGTCCTCGGAGGCGATCCCCGGAGTCTCTCCGCCGGTAAGGCATCCCCCTGTGGGGCGTGTCGGCACCGTCGTACGGCGGTGCCGACAATCTCGCGTGCTCCGGCCGGTTACGCCTCCTCCTCTCCGAGCCAGACAAGGTCGGAGTGGAGCCGTGACGCGGCGCTGTAGGGGCTCCTCCACCGGCCGAAGCCGTGGCCGATCAGGCCGACGGTCGCCGCCGTGCCGTCCGGCAGCGCCAGCCCGTAGGCCACCACCTCCGTAACGATCTCCTCGCCTCCCTCGCCCGTCTCGTCGTCCTCACCGAACTCCTGAACCAGCGCGAACACCCGCGGCGGCTCGCCGGTCAACGCCCTCCCGTCCCTGTGCGCGCATTTCGGGTCCGTGTTCTGGGGGCAATGCCCGTTGAAGATCGGATCACGGGGGGTGGGGGGGCTGACCGGGGCTGATGTGGTGCTGCATGTCGAGTGCTCCCTTCCGGGGTCGAACCCTGAGCGGAGATCTGCTGGACGGCCCTGTCCTGCCCTGATTTCACTGTGTTTTCGGGAGGATGCCGAGCGTGACCGTCGATGCTTTGGTAGCGTGACATCGAATTTACTGGTGCGCAAGCTTGCTGAATAAGCTCATTGCATTTGTCCCGATTTTTCTAATATTGAATCGGCGAAGCAGGCGGCGCGAGCCCGAAGGAGACGGCGATGGGCGCGAGGCGAGGACCGACGCTGCGGGCGCAGTGGCTCGGCAAACACCTGAAGGAGTTCCGTGAGTCGGCCAAGCTGACGCTCAAGCAGGCGGGCGACTACCTGCAGCGCGACGCCGCCACCATCAGCAGACTGGAGTCCGGCGTCATCCCGGCGAGAGTGTCCGACGTGCTGGCACTGCTCAACCTGTACGACGTCGGTGACCAGAAGGTCCGCGACGGGCTGGAGCAGCTCAGCCGCGATATCTGGCGGAAGGGCTGGTGGGACGGCTACGCCGATGACTCTCTCGGCGGGATGCTCGACCACGCCTGGCTCGAAACCCGTGCGAAGGGAATCCACTCCTACGAGGCGATGGTCATCCCCGGTCTCCTTCAGACCCGGGACTACGCCCGGGAGGTCATCACTGCGGGTGGCATGGGTGCTCCCGCAGAGCAGATTGAGCGCTGGGTGGAGTTCCGGATGACCCGGCAGCGCGTGCTCGACGCCGAATCGGTGCCGAACCTGGAGGTCGTTCTCGACGAGGCCGTGCTGCACCGTGTGATCGGCGGCCCGAAGGTGATGCGCGCCCAATTGGAGCACCTGTCCGAGGCCATGATGAGACCGAACGTGACCGTCCGAGTCTTGCCGTTCGCCGCCGGGGCGCATGCCAGTCTGGAGGGCTCTTTCACGATCTTCGACATGTCGGAGCCCTACTCCGATGTGACCTATGTGGAAACCCGGGGAGGCGCCGTCTACACCGAAGCAGAGGGCGCTGAGGGCTTCGCCCGAGCGTACGATTCCCTACAAAGCGCCGCGCGCACTTTGGACGAGTCTGCGACCGTCATCCGAAGTGCGATCGGTCGCATTAAACGAGTAAGAGGGAGGAGCACCTAATGGCCATCCCCGAAGAGTTGGCGGGCGTCGCCTGGCACATCAGCGCAAGAAGCGCCAACAGTAATGGGCAGTGTGTCGAGGCGGGTCCGTTGGCCGATGGCAGTGGGCGGGTCGCCGTACGGCACAGCCGTCGTCCCGACGCGGAGGTGATCGTCTACACCCGGGCCGAGTGGGAGGCGTTCGTCGGCGGCGTCAAGGACGGCGAGTTCGACTTCCCCGCCACGTGACCGCCCCCGTCGGCAAGTCGGTTCTGAGGACGTCGCCTCAGTGCTCGGTGTAGAAAGTGGGCTACCGGCACTCACTGTGATCGGCCACTATCGGGGTGTCAGTACGGCGAGGTAACCGGTTGTGCCGTGGACCGCTTCGGAGAGGTGCCGGCGAATTCCGAAAGGAGCGTGCGACATGTCGAATGATCTGCCCATGCGGCCTTGGGGCTTGGGGCGGATGAGTGAACGTCTTCCTGAGGGGCCACCGCTGTATGAGACGACTCAACTCGATCCCGTGACTCAGATCACTCACTTCTACGATACGCGCGGCACGGTTGTGGACATGGGTAAGGAGGGCACCAGCAAGGCCTTCGTTACCGTCACCATGTCGAGGGGCGGCGGCGGAGATGGTTCAGCCGGAAACACGCAGGTGGCAGACGACTCCGAAAACGACAACATGAGGGGCCGAGATCATTCCGGGCAGCGGAATCTGCGGCGGCGAGCTACGCCACCGACTGAAGCGCTGTGTACTCGTCGAGGACTTCGAATGGCGTCCGGTAATCAATAGATGAATGAAGTCGGCGCCGATTGTAAAAGCCCTCGATATAACGGATCACAGCTCGGCGGGCCTTCGCCCGGCTGGTGAAAACGTACCGCTTCAGCCACTCGTTCTTCAGCGCCGAAAAGAACGATTCGGCCATGGCGTTATCATAACATATGCCCGTACGGCCAACGGACCTCCGAATATTCAACCTCTTCAGCACGGCACCGAATTCATCGGACGTGTAGTTCGACCCTCTATCGGAATGGAAGATCGCGTCCTTTTCGATGGTGAAGGTCTGTGCCGCGTTCTCTATCGCCTCGGTGATCAGCTCGGTGCGGTAGTGATCGGCCACCGCCCACCCCACCACGGCCTTGCTGTAGCAGTCGATCACGGTGGCCAGGTAGCAAAACCCCTCCCACGTCGGGATGTACGTGATGTCGCCCACCAGCTTGACACCAGGCCGAGCGGCGGTGAAATATCGTCTGACCAGGTCGGGGATGCCCCGGAAGGCGCCCTGCTCGGTGAGCTTCGGCGTGAAGGTCCGCACCTGCGCCGGCAGCAGGCCCAGCTCGC
>NZ_JBEXUG010000028.1:0-84250 GCF_040614315.1 Streptosporangium sp. NPDC006007
CTCGGGGTCGAGCGAGCAGGGCGGTAGCCCGGCGGCACCTCGGGTGCATCAGCAGTCTCTCAACTGCCGACAAGAGGATGGTGCACCAGTGAGCCCGGCAGTGTTCTCGGACACCTTCAGGCTGCGCGCGATGGCTTCCAGCAGGGGCTGCGGGAAGTAGATGTTGGCAACGGTGATGGCGCCGGCGATCGCCATGACCAGGACGTTCACCCGCTGGACGGGGGGGTGGCGATCTCCTCCCCCGGGATCGTCACCGGAGGAGGCGAAGGGGGATGAAGGCAAAAGGGGGTCCCTCTTCCGAAGGGATGAGCTGGTCCGGCCTGCGACACCTGGGGCGGCCGCGTTGCCTCGACGCTAATACAGCCACTCCACACTGGCAATGCATTGCCATGGATTTGACAATGTAGTGCCAAACTTACGGCCAGAGGTGTCGTGTTCGGGCTTGTCGAATCGGGGTTTCTATGGATATCCTCAAGCCTGGGTGACTTGGCTACCCCTCTCGTCTCGCTGGGCGTCAACCGGTCGGTTCCATCAAGTATCTGGGGCAATCCGTATGCTGGAGCAGCCTTACTTCGGGCACAGGCTCAAGCGCCTGAGATGGGAGCGCGGCTTGTCTCAGGCGGCGCTCGCCGGGAACGGTATGTCCACCGGCTATCTGTCACGCCTGGAGTCGGGTGCGAGAAAACCCACGGCGCGCGCCGTGGCGTACCTGACCAGGCAGCTCGGGGTGAGCCCTGCCGAGTTCGAGGAGCACGGGGCCGTCTCGCTGGCCCAGGCTCTCACCATCGCCACCTCCGTGGAGTCCGACGAGACGGGCGGGGCGCTGGAAGCGGCCCTGGCCGTCGACGACCGGAGGAACTCCCTGCTGCGCTGGCAGGCGCTGTGGCTGCTCGCCCAGTGGAAGCGCCGGCACGGTGAGTACGCCAAGGAGCTGGAGTACCTCGAAGAGCTCGTCGCGCTCGGCGAAGAGGTGGGCCTGCCTGAGCTGCGGGTCAGGGCACTGACTCGGCTCGCCCGCTGCCTGCGGTCGTCGGGCGAGATCACCCGGGCCGGTGAGGTCGCCACCGCCGCGCACGGGCTGGCGAAGCGGTATGAGGTCGCGGCGCACGACCTCGCGCTGGTTCTGCTCACCTTGGTCTCGGTGGAGACGGAGGCGGGACGGCTGCCGGACGCCAGGGCGCACGCGGACGAGCTGACCGTTCTGGTCGAGGGACGGTCCGACACACTGTGGGCCGAGGCGATGTGGACGGCGGCGGCGCTGCGGGTCCGGCAGGGCGACTTCGACTCGGCCCAAGCGCTGCTCGACCAGGCCCTGGAGGGTTTCCGCAGCAGCGAGAACCTCATTCTGTGGCTGCGGTTGCGAGTCGCGGCGGCCAAGCTTCACCTGCAGAAGGCGGCGCCTGAGCTGGACACCGCTCGACGCTACATCAAGGCGATCGAGGTGGGCCTGCCGTTCGCCGGAACGCCTGCCCTGGAACAGGAGCTGGTGTCCCTCAAGGCGGATCTGGCGTTCTGTGAGGGCCGGTACGCGGACGCTCGTGCGCTGCTCGGCCAGCTCGACAGAGCGGGTCTGCTCATGTCCTACCGGGACCGTGTGCGGGTGGACATCCTCGACAATCGGCTGCGCATCGTCGGGGGCGATGAGGAGGAAGGCGTGCGCGGGATGCAGAGACTCGCGAAGCAGGCCTATGAGACGTCCAACATCGACCTGGCCGCGGAGATCTGGCGTATCGTCGCCGAGACGCTGGTCGAGATCCGGGGCAGGTCCTTCACTCTGCCCGCCTGACAGGCCGGGGCGCGTCTCCCGGTCCTCCAGCTCCGGTGTGCCGGCCTTTTCCGGATCAGCGGCCGGCTCCTTCCACGCGGGGCGTTGCCGCCCGAATCCGCGGATCGCCGGACCTCCAGTGCCTCAGGATCTCTTTCTCTTCACGCCGCCGGATTCGCGCTGCGGCGCCCGGCGCGGGCGGCTGCCTCCGGCCGGCCGGCGGTCTCTGTGTTGCCTAGATTTCCCGCAGGTCAAAACAATATTGCCAATCTGAAAGATAATATGGCACTATTTTGCCTTGTATTGGAAACCGTGGAGCCAGTGCCGACTGCCTACCGATTCATGAGCCCAGGGTGGAGAACATGAGGAGTGCGGAAGTACGCCCCATCGCAGTGCTGGTGGATGCATACACAACCGGCAATCACTTGCCTCCGGCTTTTGACAAGCTCGGCGTGGACGTCATACACGTCCAGAGCACGCCCGAGCTGATGACGTCCATGATGCCGCCTGATCTCACCCTCTACCGGGCGGTGGTCCCGTACGGAACTCCGGAGCAGACCGCGGCGCGACTGGCCGAATACCAGCCGATCTGCGTGATACCCGGCCAGGAGCCCGGCGTGCGGCTCGCCGACGAACTCTCTGAGCGGCTCGGCCTGCCGACCAACGGCACGGAGCTGTCCGCGGCCCGGCGTGACAAGTACGAGATGATCGAGGCCCTCCGCGCCAAGGTACGCTGCGCCGACCAGTTCAAGAGCGACAACGCCCAAGCCCTCGTCGAGTGGGCGGAGAGCCGGGGCCGGTACCCCGTGGTTGTCAAGCCCCTCTCCTCCGCCGCGTCCGAGGGGGTGGCCGTCTGCCGGAGCCCGGAGGAGGTCCGCAAGGCCGCGGAGGCGGTGCTGGGTACGCGGAACATCTTCCTTGAGGCCAATGACGAGGTGCTGATCCAGTCGTTCCTCCCGGGGGAGGAGTACATGGTCGACACCGTCTCGTACGCCGGCCGTCGCTATGTCACCGGCGTGTGGGAATACCGCAAGCGGCTGCGGGGCACCCACCGCGTCTACGACCAGGAGACGCTGGTCTCACCCGAGCTGAGCCCCGTGCCGGAGCTGGTCGCCTATATGCACGAGGTGCTCGACGCCCTCGGAGTGCGGTACGGCCCAGTCCACGCCGAGGTCATCATGACCCCCGAGGGCCCGGCTCTCGTCGAGATCGGCGCCCGGCTGAGCGGCAGCGTACTGCCCGCGTACAACGACCTGTGCCACGGAGCCAACCAGGCCGATGTGACAGCCCTCGCCTACGCCCGGCCAGAGGAGTTCCTCGGCCGGTACGCCGGCCGCACATACGAGAAGTTGCGCGAGGCCGCGGTGATCGACACGGCCACCGAGCTCGAAGGCGTCGTGGAGAGCATCGACCAGGAGGTGTTCGAGGAGATCGAAGCCTTGGAGTCCGTCCACTTCCTGCGCGCGAAGCTTCGGCCCGGCGGGCTCATCCGCCCCACTGTGGACCTCTATACGTCCACCCTCGTCGCCTACACCGTTCATGGGTCGCTGGAGCGGCTGCGGCAGGACTACGAGCGGATTCAGCAGCTCAAGGACCGCGTCTACCGGCTGCGCGACGACACGGAGACCGACCGTGACCGCTGAGTCCACCACGTCCGCGACGGAGTGCTCCACGCCGGGCGCGCGGAGCCTGCTGCTGATCGGCGGCGGCGGGGCGATGACGCTCAGCGTCGACGTCGCCGTCGAGGCGCTGCAACAGGCCCGGAGCCGCGGTCTGCGCACACATGTCACCAACCAGGCCGACACCCTGAAAGCCACCCGGGCGGTCGGGGAGAGCGCCGACGCCGTGTCCGCCGTCGACTTCGAGGATCCGGCGGGTACCGCCGGCTGGGCACTGCGTCTCTCGAAGGACGAGCGCGTCGACGTCGTTTTCGGAGTGCGGGAGATGGCTCAGCAGGCCGTGGCCGAAACCGCCCTCGCCCTGGGGCTGCCGGGTAATCCGCCCGAGGCCGTGCGCCGGGTCCGTACCAAGGACGAATGCCGGGCGGCGCTCGCCGCGGCCGGTTTCCGTCAGCCGGCCGCCGCGGTGTGCGACGGCGAGGACGAGGCTCGTTCCTTTCTGGCCCGGACCACCGGGCCGTGGGTGGTCAAGCCGCGCGACGGCTCGGACAGCGAGGGCGTCCGCAAGGTGACGGGTCCTGACGGGCTGCGCCCCGCGCTCGCGGAGCTGCCCGACCCTCACGTTCCCTTCCTCGTTGAGGAGTTCGTCGAGGGGGACGAGTTCAGCGTGGAGGGTGTCTTCATCGGCGGCCGGCCGCGTGTCCTGGCGGTCACGGCGAAGGAGAAGCTGCCGCCGCCGTACTTCGTCGAGATCGGGCACGTGGTGCCGGCGCCCCTCACCGAGGATGCTCGCGAGGAGATCGGGGAGGGGGTCCGCGCCGCCCTGACCGCGCTGGGGCTCCGGTTCGGACTGTTCCACGTCGAGCTGTGGCTGACCCGGGACGGGGTCGTTCTCGGTGAGGTGCACGCCCGGATCGGCGGAGGCTGGATCCACCGGATGCTGCCGCACCTCTGGCCTGGTCTGGAGCTGTACGGCATGGTGTACGACGACGCGCTCGGTCGTGTCGTCGACCTCCCCGGACGCCCGATACGGGCCGCGGCCTCCCGCTACTTCGCCCCGCCGCCCGGGCGGCTGGTCGGCGTTGACGGATGGGAGGCGGTGCGTCGTCATCCGGCGGTGCTGCACACCGAGCTTCTGGTCTCGCCCGGCGACGTCATCCACCCGTACCGCAGCGGCGAGGACCGGGTGGGCGTGGTGGTCGTGGGCGCCGCGACTCCGCAGGAGGCGCGCGCCCTGGCCCGTGAACTCGTCGGCTCCGTACGCTTCGTGACCGAGCCCGTCGAGGTCGGCGGTCCTGCCGGGCTCGCCGGAACCACCGGGCCGTCAGAGCCGGTCGGCCGGGTGGCTGTGACTCGTGAGTCCCGCCCGCTCACCAGCTCGTTCCGGATCTCCCACATGACGATCGAGACGGTCGACATCGTGCGCCTGCGGTTTCTGGACGCAGCCGGGGAGGTCCAGGGCGAGGGCGAGATCGCCGCCGATCTCGGTTATGGGCAGGACGGTTCCGCCGTCGCCGCCCAGGCGGCGGAACTCGCGCGGGAACTGGCCGCGGACGGCCTCGCGGACGGCCCGGATCAAGTGGCCCGGCTCACCGGCCGCCTGGAACGGGCCGCCGCCGGCGGTGTCGGCGCGCCCGCCCGCATGCTTGTCGAGATGGCCGCGCTCGACCGAGCCGCCCGGCTGGCCGGCCTGCCGGTGTGGCGGCTGCTCGGACTGCCGGGGGCCGGCCGGATCGACCTGCTGCACACGGTTCCCATCGGCGAGGAGGTCCCCGCCGACGGCCGCCCTCTGAAGATCAAGCTGGGCCGGGCGGACGACGCGGACGTGTTGCGCTCCCTGGCCGGCGCGCCGGGCCCGCTGATCCTGGACGTCAACCGGGGCTGGGATCGGGCGACGTGGGAGCTACTGCGTCCGCTGGTCACCGCCCTCGCCCCGGTCGTACTGGAGGACCCGGCACGCGACCCGGAACTGATCGCCGAGATACGCGCGGCGCTACCCGGTACCACCGTCGTCCTCGACGAGGGTGTCGCCTCCGTGGAGGACGCCGAGCACGCCGTCGGGACCGCGGGCGGAGTCAACGTCAAACTGATGCGCTTCGGTGGACTGCTGCCCGCGTTGACCGCGCTCACCCGCGCCGCCGAGCTGGGCGGGGCCCGGATGCTCGGATGCTTCCTCGAACCGCCCCGCGCCATCGCCTACGCCGCACAGCTCGCGGGCCTGTGCGACTGGACCGATCTGGACGGGCACTTCTGGGTCAGCGACGACCCGGTGGTCCAGACGTACCGGCTCGACAGCAGCGCCCCGGGCATCCCTCGCATCTCCTACGGCCACGGCACCCCGGCCACCGTGGGGGAAGGCCGCCGGTCATGACCGCGGAACGGCGGACGGCTCCGTACGGCAGCTGGTCATCGCCCATCAGCGCCACCGACGTCGCTCGCGGCGAAGCCCTTGTCGAATGGGTCGGCTTCGTCGGCGGCGAGGTGTGGTGGACCGAGGCGTGCCCGGAGGAGAACGGGCGTAGCGCGCTCATGCGGTGCGCCCCCGACGGGGTCGGCGAGGTACTGCCGCCCGGCTGGGACGTACGGACCCGGATGATCGAGTACGGCGGCCGGCCCTGGCTGTCGCTGTCCGGGCAGGCTGAGGACGGCATCGTCTTCACCCACGCCGCCGACCAGCGGGTCTACCTCTGGCGGCAGGGCGGCACGCCGGTGCCCCTCAGCCCCGCCGGAGCCTGGCCTGCCCAGCTGCGCTACGCCGACTTCGCGGTACGCGAGGACGAGGTCTGGTGCCTGCGTGAGATCGCCGCCGACCAGGAGGCCACCCACGCGGTGCGCCACCTCGTGGCGCTGCCGCTGGACGGCAGCGCCGCCGAGGACCCCTCACGGGTGCGGGAGCTGGCAGCCAGCCACCACTTCATGACGGGCCCCCGGATCGAACCCGGCGGGAACCGGGTGGTCTGGCTCGGCTGGGACCATCCGGCGATGCCGTGGGACACCACCGAGCTGATGATCGCGTCCGTGACGGCCGACCGCGCGCTCACCGAGCCGGCCGTGCTCGCGGGCGGCGGCGAGGAGTCGATCACTCAGGTCGAGTGGGCCGCCGACGGCTCCGGGTCGTTGTACGCCGTCACCGACCCCGAAGGCTGGTGGAACGTCCACGAGATCTTCCCGGACGGCGGGGCCCGTAACCTGTGCCCGCGCGCCGAGGAGTTCGGTGAGGCGCTGTGGCGGATCGGTCTGCGCTGGTGCCTGCCGCTGCGTGACGGCAGCCTCGCCGTCATCCACGGCGTTGGTGAGCGCAGGCTCGGCGTTCTCACCCGGGACGGCCGGCTGACGGACTTTGACGGCGCCGCCACCGAGTGGTTCTTCGCCGCGACCGACGGGTACCGCGTCGCCGCGGTGGTCGCCGGGCCGGGCCTGCGCCGTGCCGTGGTCCTGGCCGACCTGGCCGGCGGCGGGGTCGAGGTGCTGCGGCCCCCCGGGGACGCCGCCTCCACGGCCTGGGCGAGCACACCGGTCCGGCGTACCTACGACGGGCCGGACGGCGCGGAGGTGCACGCCCACGTGTATCCGCCGTATCACCCCGGGCGCACAGGCCCGGAGGGCGAACTGCCGCCCTGGCTGGTCTTCGTGCACGGTGGTCCGACGAGCCGCAGCCATCTGGTGCTCAACCAGGAGATCACCTATTTCACTAGCCGGGGTATCGGAGTACTCGACGTGCAGTACGGCGGATCGACCGGCTACGGCCGGGCCTACCGCGAGCGGCTGCGCGGGAGCTGGGGGCTGACCGATGTGCGCGATTGCGCCACGGCGGTCCGTGGCCTGATCGCCGACGGTCTCGCCTCCCCGGACCGCATCGCGATCCGGGGAGGCAGCGCGGGAGGCTGGACGGCGGTGGCGTCGCTCGGTGCGGAGCCCGGCCTCTATCGGGCGGCCGGCGTCTACTACCCGGTGCTCGACCCGGTCGGCTGGCGCACCCGGGGCACCCATGACTTCGAGTCGCGGTATCTCGACGGGCTGATCGGTCCTTGGCCGGAGGCCGGAAACCGGTACGAGGAACGTTCGCCGCTGGCGGGGGCGGCTCGGATCCGGGCTCCCCTCGTCCTGTTCCAGGGGCTTGAGGACACCGTCTGCCCGCCATCCCAGGCCGAGCGGCTGCTCGAACTGCTCGACGGATCAGGGGTTGAGCACCGCTACCTGGCCTTCGAGGGCGAGGGGCACGGCTTCCGGCGCTCCGCCGCCATCGCCACCTCGCTCCATGCCGAGCTGGAGCTCTACGGGCGGGCCCTCGGTTTCACGCCCGCCCCCTGACCACCCTTCACCCCTTGCTCCTCCCACCCGAGAGAACACACCACGAACCACTAGAAGGACGGTCATGTCCGCAAATGAACAACTGAACTTCGACCGGCTTGACCCTGGGGTGAGAAGGGACCTTCGGACACTCTGCCGCCTTGACAACTATCACGGGCTGCTCGGGGTGCTCTTCGAGTACGCGCTGATCGCCGCATCCGTGGCCCTCTGCATCGGAGTCTCCTACTGGTTCTATCCGGTGGCCCTGATCGTCATCGGCTCCGCGCAGCGCTTTCTCGCTCATTTCCTCCACGAGTCCAGCCACAAGACCTTCGCCCGCAACAAGATCCTGAACCTGATCGGCGGGTCCGTGCTCTCCGGCTACCCGGTGTGGCACCTGTACGGCCCGTATCGCAGCTCCCACGTGGGAAGTCACCACCGCAACCTGGGCGACGCCGACATCGACCCCGACTATCGGTTCCACATCGAGTGCGGGCTGTACGACATTGAACAGTCCGACCGCCACTTCTTCTTGAAGGAGGTGGTCCTTTCCATCATGGGCCTGCGTACTTTCGCTTACATCAGGTACATCGTCCGGGAGCGGATTTTATGCGACAGCTCGCAGATCACCGTGTCCGTACCGATGCCGCTCTGGGTTGAGCGGGCCATCTTCCTCACCCAGTGGGTTCTCGTCTTCGGGCTCTGCGCATGGGGCGGGGTACTGCCGCACCTGCTGTTGTTCTGGTTCGTGCCGTTGTTCACCACCAATGTGGCGATTGGCTGGCTCGCCGAACTGTCCGAGCACTATCCGATGCCGGAGAGCGAGAACAAACAGGTGCTCCTCACCCGCAACCGCCATGGTTTTTTTCTGGAACGATTGCTGATCAGCCGCCACAACGACCGCTACCACCTGGTCCACCACCTCAACGCCGGCATCCCGCACTGGAATCTCGGGCGTGCGCACCGCGTACTGCTGCGCGATCCCGGCTATGCCGTCTGGGACGGCCTGTGGGCCGGCGCCTTCACCCGCTCCTCCTCCCGGCGGGGGAAGGAGACGGTGATCAGCTACGCCGCCAAGTACCGGCGATGGCGCAAGGACGGCGGCGACCCCTCGGCGGCCGACCCCACCTTCGCCCAGCTCATGCTGCTCGGGGCCGTTTCCCCGGCACCGGCGCAGCCGGGCACCTCACTGACGGAAAGTTCGAGGTAGAGTCATGAACTCTGAGACGTCACAGAGCGTTCTGCACAGCGCCGCGTCCCAGGGCCTGCGCGCCCTGGCCGCGGACGAGCGGTGCCGCAGCGCCTTCACCGCGCCGGGTTCCGTGCTCCAGGACATTCTGTCGCCCGCGGCGCGGCGGTACGTGCTCGCGGCAGGGCGACAGGAGTTCCTCGGCCACCTCGCGATCTTGCACGAGAAGTCCTACCAGGTCACCGTCGAGTTCGTCGGCGAGGAGAACTCCGACCCCGCGCGGATCGAGCAGGTCGTCCAGGAGTACCTGTCGGTGCTCGACCACAGCCCGGTGCCGGGGCAACTCGGCTTCGACCTGTCCAATGTGGGTCTCACCGTGTCCCATGACCTCGCCGTGCGGAACACCTCGCGCATCGTTGAGGCCGCTGCGGCCAAGGACTGCGAGGTCGTCTTGAGTATGGAGCGCTCCTCGACCGTCGATGCCGTGCTGAGCGTGTACCGCGAACTCGCCGAGCGGTACGGCAACGTCGGGATCACCCTTCAGGCCAAACTGCACAGGACCGAGGACGACATCCGTACGGCGGCCCAGCCCGGCCGAAAGATACGCCTGGTCAAGGGCGCCTTCCAAGAGTCGCCCGACGTCGCCCTGAGTCATGGCCCGGCGCTCGACAGCCGCTATCTGCGGTTCGCCGAGGAACTCGTCGACCGGGGCGTACGGCTCAGCCTGGCCACCCAGGACTCCGGCGTGCTGGCCGCGGCGAAGAGCAGCGGACTGCTGGAGCGGGTCACCGAGATCGAGATGCTGCACGGCGTGCAGCCCCACCTGCTGCGCGGCTACCACGAGGCCGGCTACCCATGCCGGATCTACGCCACCTACGGCGAGAACTGGTGGCTTCATCTGCTGCACCGCCTGGCTGAGCACCCGCCGATGGTGCTCACCGCGCTGGCGGATATCGCCGACCGGGGGGAGCGGGCCGTCGGGACCGGCTACTAGCCCGCGACAGACCACTCAACGTGACGGGCAGGTGGAGAGCTGTGGAGAGCGAAATGGCACAGAACGGCGTACCCGGCGTCGGCGGCCGGCTGGTTCATCTGAACACGGCCGGTGCCGGACTGATGCCGGAGACCGTCCGCGAGGCGATGATCGCGTGTGTCGAGCGTGAGGCCGCGCTCGGCTGCTACGAGACGGAGGAGTCTCTGGACGACCTCCTCCAGGGGGAGGTCTATCGGCGCCTCGCGCGGGTGCTGGGGGCCCCCGTCGAGGATGTCGCGCTGTTCGACAGCGCGACCAGGGCCTGGTGCGCGGTGGTGCCCCGGCTGCGGCTCGGGGCGTCCGACCGCGTCTGGGTCACCCCGTACGAGTACGCGGGCAACCTCATCTCCCTGTTCTCTCTGCGTGACCGCACGGGTTGCCGGATCGAGGTCGTCCCCACGCTGCCGGGCGGAGACCTCGATCTGGAGTGGATGGCCGCGAACATCTCGGACGACGTGGCGCTGGTGTCGGTGACCCACATCCCCTCCGGCTGCGGCATCGTCAACCCCGTCGAGGAGATCGGACGTATCCTCGCCCCGTACCGGTGCTTCTACGCCGTGGACGCCTGCCAGTCGATTGGCCAGGTCCCGCTGGACGTGTCCCGCGTCGGCTGCCAGCTGCTCACCGGAGCCGGCCGGAAGTTCATACGCGGCCCGCGCGGCACGGGGTTCGCCTATGTGGCACCGGAGCTGCGCGCGGTACTGGCGACCGACTTCCACGACCTGCACGTGGCGCACGTCGACTCGCCCACCCGCTATCGGATCACCGACACCAGTGCCCGCGGCCTGGAACTCGCCGAGCGGACCACCGCGGCGGTGGCCGGACTGAACGCGGCGCTCGCTCTCCACGAGTCGGGCACGCCCTTCGGCCACGGAGACGTCTTCCAGGCGCTGTACGCCACCGTGGCGGATACGCCGGGCATCGAATTGATCGCCCCGGGTGAGGTGCAGTCGGGCATCGTCTCCTTCCGGCACGCGGAGATTCCGGCCGATGTGATCCGCCGGCGGCTCGGCGAGCGCCGGATCAACGTCTGGAAGATCACCGGTAACCACACCCCCCTCTACATGGCGCGGCGCGGTGTCGAGACGGCGGTACGCGCATCGGTGCATTACTACAACACCCTGGAGGAGATCGACGTGTTCGGCACGGCCCTCCGTGAGGTCATCGACGCGGGAGATGATCGGTGACATCGGGCGGTGTGCGGCCTCGGCACTCCTCGGGCGACATGGAGACCCTGCACGCGGCCGTGCGCCGGTGCGCCGAGACCCGGCCCGAGGCCACCGCCCTGGTGCACGGTGAGCGGACCGTCACCTACGGTGAGCTGGACCGCACGGCCGACGCCTGGGCGGTGTCGCTGGCCTGCGGGGGCGTCGGCCCCGGCGAACTGGTGCCGGTGCTCCTGCCGCGCGGCGCGGAACTGGTCACCGCGATCCTGGCCATCCTCAAACTCGGCGCCGCCTACACCCTGCTGGACCCGGCGTGGCCGGACCGTCGCGTTCAGGAGGTCATCGGGGAACTCGGGGCGCGGATCCTCGTGGGCGGCGTGGACGGCACCCGGGCACGCGCCTCGGTGCCGATCTGGTCCGTCGCCGAGGCGCCGGCCGGGCCGGTCAGCGGGTTCCGCCCCGCCGAGGTTGCCTCGACGGCGCCGGCCTGTGTCTTCTTCACCTCCGGGACCACCGGCCGTCCCAAGGGCGTCCTGGTGCCGCATGTCGCGACAGCACGGCTGGTACGTCCCGGCACCTTCGCCCGGTTCGCCGCCGACACCGTGATTCCCCTGGCCGCCGCACTGCCCTGGGACGCCTTCTCCCTGGAACTGTGGGGTGCGCTGCTCAGCGGCGGCACCTCGCTCGTCGTCGACGAGCCGTATCTGTCCGCCCAGGCGCTCCGGGACGGGGTCTCGGTTCACGGCGTCGACACCGTCTGGCTCACCAGCGGCCTGTTTAACATGATCATGGATGAGGCCCCGGGCGCTTTCCAGGGCCTGCGGCAGGTCATGACCGGCGGCGAACGACTCTCCGTCCCCCACGTACGCGGCTTCCTCCGGCGGCACCCCGGCATCACGTTGATCAACGGCTACGGTCCCGTGGAGAGCACGGTGTTCGCCACCACCCATCGTGTCACCGAGGCCGACTGTGACAGGCCCGGCGGCATCCCGATCGGCCGGCCCGTCCCCGGTACGGAGGTGCACGTCATCGACGGTGAGATCTGCGTCGCGGGCGAAGGTCTCGCTCTGCGGTATCTCAACGACGCCTCGCTCACCTCGGCGCGATTTCCCGAGGTGTCACTGCGGGGGGAGACGGTCCGCGTCTACCGCACCGGGGACCTGGGCCACTTCGACGATGAGGGGCTGCTCCACTACCGGGGCCGAGGCGACCGTCAGGTGAAGATCCGTGGCCATCGGATCGAGCCGGCCGAGGTCGAGCGGCAGATCGAGGGGCTGCTGCCGGCCGTTCTGCGCTGCCGGGTGGTGGCCCGCCGTGACGCGGCGGGAACCGCCGGGGGGCTGCTGGCCTTCTGCGTCCCCCTCACGCCGGGTGATCCGCTGCGTGGCGCCGCCGGAGAGCTGAACTCGGCGCTCGTGCGCTATCAGCGGCCGGACGCCGTGATCAGCGTCCCGGCCTTCCCTCTGACCGCCAACGGCAAGCTGGACGAACGCGCACTGCTGGAGTCGTCATCGTCGGAGATCATCGCGGCGGCGGGGGGCAGGGCGCCCGGCCCGGGTACGGAGAGCGGGCCGGCAGAGGGTGATCGGCTCGTTCGCCTGGTCGCCGGAGTCTTCGCCGCCCTGCTCGGCGCGGACAGCGTGCCGGCGGACACGTCGTTCACCGAACTCGGTGGCACCTCGCTCGGCGCCGGGCGGGTCTGTGCCCGGCTGGCCTCGGAGCTCGGCCGGCCTGTACCGGTGTCGCGGCTGTACGAGCACCCGACGGCTCGCGCGCTCGCGCGATGGCTGCGCGGTTCCCAGCCGCCCGCCGCGGAGGCATCCAGGACCGTATCGGCCGACGTACCGCTCACTCCCATGCAGAGCGTCTATCTCACCCGTCACCTCCTCGACCCGGATGACCGGTCCGCCCACTGCCTCATGATCTGGTCGATCGAGGGCGAACCGGACCTGGACACCCTTGAGGCCGCCGCCGAGGACGTGCACCGGCGGCATGACGTGCTGTCCTGCGCCTACCTGCTGGCCCCCGATCCGGTCGCCCGTCCTCTCCGGGCCCCCGCCCCGGTACTGGAGGTGCTGCCGGAGGCCCGGGACACCGAGGCCGCGGTCAACGCGCTGCGCGACCTGCTCGGCGAGCCTTTGGAAATCTCCGAAGGAGATGTGTGGCGCACCGCCCTGGTGCCGTTGAGATCCGGGGGTGGCTCCGTACTGGGCTGCGTAGTGCACCACATCGCCTTCGATGGGTGGTCCGAATCCGTCCTGGCCGAAGATCTCGCCGAGGCGTACAACGAGCGGCGCCGCACCGGCCTCGCCCCCGTCCGGCCCGCGGCGCCCACGCCCGCCGAGGCGCACCGGCTGCGCGCCGCCCGGCTCGCGCAGACCGACATCGACCGCCAACGTGCCTGGCTGGCCGATGAATTGCGTGATGTGCCGCAGTTGAGGTGGCCCGGTACCCCGGCGAGTACGGAGCACCGCCTTCCGCCGGACCGGCATGAGGTGACCTTGGAGGCCGAGGTCGCCGCGGGACTGGACGCGGCGGCCGCACGGTCCGGCGTCACCCGGTTCACCCTGCTCCTGTCCTGCTACGGCCGGCTGGTGGCCGGTCTCACCGGCGCGGACGACTTCGCGATCGGCGTCCCCGTGGCCCAGCGCTACGAGGAGCGTCTCGAAGGTGCCATCGGGTGCCACATCGACATGGTCTGCGTCCGGCTGCGTGGCGCCGCCCTCGGTGACGGCCCGGGCGCCGTCACCGAGACAGGCCGCGTCGTCGAGCGGGTCTTCGCCGCCCAGGATGTCGCCTTCGACGAGGTCGTGCGCCTGGTGAACCCTCCCCGGAGCACCCGGGCTCCGCTCTTCCAGACCCTGTTCGTCCTTCAGGACAACGCCGTCCCCACCTTGGCGCTGGACGGTTTCGTCACCGAGTTCTTGCGCCCGCCCTACCTCGGCATCCCGTTGGAGGTCCAGACGGAGGTCTGGCCGTTGGCCGGCGGAGGCCTGCGTCTGGCGATCAACTACCGCCCCGGCGTCATCTCGCACGGCGTGGCCCACGACCTGTTGACAAGGTTGGCCGACCTGGTGCGCGCCCTCTCGCAAGGAGCCCGATCATGAACGTTCTCGTTCCTGAGCCGACCAGCCTCGTCAATCCCGGGTTCTACGGGACCGGCGGTCCGCACTCCGTGTGGCGCCGGATGCGGGAGCACGACCCGGTGCACTGGCATGAGCCCGCGCAGTATCCAGGCTTCTGGTCGCTGACCAGGTACGACGACATCCGTGCGGCCTCCTGTGACGCCCGGGTTTTCAGCTCGGCCCAGGGCATCCTGCTCCGTCCCGTCGCCCTCGGCGTGGACCCGGGCGGCGGCCGTACCCTGGCTCTCACCGACCCGCCCCGGCACAGGGCGCTGCGCTCGCTCGTGGCGGACTGGTTCACCACCCGCTCGGTTCGCGATCTTGAGGACGGCATGCGCGGTGCGGTGCGCGATGTCGTGGCACACGCGATGGAGCTGGAGGAGTGCGACTTTGTCACCGACATCGCCGCGCGGCTTCCGCTGTATGTCATCTGCCGCCTCATGGGTGTGCCGGCGACCGAGCAGGAACTGCTCTTCTCGCTCACCAGCAAGGCGTTCGCCGCCGGGGCCCCGGAGGTCCGGAGCGCCGCGCACCAGCAGATCATGCAGTACTTCGCCGACCTCATGTACCGCCGGATGAACGAGCCCGCCGACGACCTGGTGAGCGCACTGGTGATGGGCGAGATCGACGGTGAGCTGTTTTCCGAGGAGGAGATCCTCCTCAACTGCGACAACCTCCTCGTCGGCGGCACCGAGAACGTCCGGCTCGCCGTGTCCGGCGGCATGCGGACGTTCCTCGACCACCCGGACGACTGGAAGCGGCTGCGAGAGGACCGGGGTCTGCTGCCCACCGCGGTCGAGGAGGTTCTGCGCTGGACATCGAGCGCCACCCATGTCATGCGTACGGTAACCGAACCCGTTGTGCTCCACGGCCGAGAGATCCACGCGGGTGACCGTGTTGTGCTGTGGATCCCCTCCGCCAACCGTGACGAGCTCCGTTTCGAGGACCCCGACCGCTTCGACATCGGCCGCCGCCCCAACCGCCATCTCGCGTTGGGGGCCGGGGAGCACTTCTGCCTCGGCGGGATGCTGGCCCGAGCCGAGATGCGGATCTTCTTCACCGAGCTCCTGGACTCTGTGAAGGGCATCGAACAGACCGGCCCGGCGGTGCCGGTCGAGTCGATCGTGGTCAGCGGAGTGGAGCACCTGCCGGTCCGGCTCAAGGCGAAGTGAGCGAAACCACGCCGCCGACCTCCCCGGCCGGCCCGCACGCCGTACGCCCCGGTGTTGATCGACGCCGAGATCGCTTCGGTGGCGCGCGGGCGGCGGCCGCCGAAGATCCGTGATGTGCCGGTGCGCCGGTCACGGTCGTCGCCGCCGGAATCGTCGTCGGTCACGGTGACCAAGGTCTCATCCGGCCGGATACCGGTGCGTTTCCCGGAGAGGACAGGATGGAATGTCCCCAACCGGGAAATGGTTATGCAACCAAATAGACGTGACGACAAAGAGGAGCCACCGGTGGCGACCATTGAGGTAACCGAGAAGAACTTCAACGAGATCGCCGATGACGGGATCGTCCTGCTGGACTTCTGGGCAGCCTGGTGCGGGCCGTGCCGTACGTTCGGGCCGATTTTCGAGAAGTCGTCGGAGAAGCACGCCGACATCACGTTCGGCAAGATCGACACCGAGGCCGAGCAGGGGCTGGCCCAGGGCTTCGAGATCACCTCGATCCCCACGATCATGGCGATCCGCGACGGCATCGTGGTCTTCGCCCAGCCCGGAGCGCTGCCCGCCCCCGCTCTGGAGGATCTGATCGGTCAGGTCCGCGCGCTCGACATGGACGAGATCCGTGCCGAGCTGGCGAGCGAACTGGGCGCCCAGAACAACTGACGTCCGGATGCGAAAAGCCCCGCGCCGTCACCGGTCGCGGGGCTTTCGCGCGTGGACTCCCGGGGGTCAGGCCGAGCGGTAGAGCTCCGCCACCCGGAAGGCCATGTCTAGCGACTGGCTCCGGTTGAGACGCGGGTCGCAGGCCGTCTCGTAGCGCAGCGCCAGGTCGTCCTCGACGATCTCGGTGCCGCCGCCCACGCACTCGGTGACGTCGTCACCGGTGAACTCGATGTGGACACCGCCGGGGTGGGTGCCCAGGGCGCGGTGCACCTCGAAGAAGCCCGCCACCTCGTCCAGCACGTCGTCCAGGCGGCGGGTCTTGTGGCCGCTGGGCGCCTCGAAGGTGTTGCCGTGCATCGGGTCGCAGATCCAGGCCACCTGCGCGCCGTCCGCGGTGACCTTCTCCACCAGCGCGGGCAGGTGCTCGCGGATCTTCGACGCGCCCATCCGGGTGATGAAGGTCAGGCGGCCGGGCTCGTTGTCCGGGTTCAGCTTCTCGACCAGGGCGAGGGCCTCCTCGGCCGTGGTGGTGGGGCCGAGCTTCACCCCGATCGGGTTGCTGATGCGGGAGAAGAACTCCACGTGCGCCCTGTCCAGCTGGCGGGTGCGCTCGCCGATCCAGACCATGTGCGCCGACACGTCGTACGGCCGGCCGGTCCGGGAGTCGATCCGGGTGAGCGCCTGGTCGTAGTCGAGGATCAGCGCCTCGTGCGAGGAGTAGAACTCCACGCTGTGGAACTCCTCCGGCTCGGCCCCGCACGCGCGCATGAACGCCAGCGCCTGGTCGATCTCCCTGGCGAGCCGCTCGTAGCGCTTGCCGGCCGGCGACTCGCTCACGAAGTCCTGGTTCCAGGCGTGCACCTGGCGCAGATCGGCGTAGCCGCCCTTGGTGAACGCGCGGATCAGGTTCAGCGTCACCGCCGAGGAGTGGTAGGCGCGCAGCAGCCGCCCGGGGTCGGGCCTGCGGGAGGAGGGGGTGAAGTCGAAGCCGTTGACCATGTCGCCCCGGTAGGCGGGGAGCTCCACGCCGTCGCGGACCTCGGTCCCCTTGGACCGAGGCTTGGCGAACTGCCCGGCTATCCGGCCGATCTTCACGACCGGCACCTTCGCCGCGTAGGTGAGCACGATCGCCATCTGCAGCAGCGTCTTCAGCTTGTTGCGCACGCAGTCCGCGGTGGCCCCGGAGAACGTCTCGGCGCAGTCGCCGCCCTGCAGCACGAAGGCTTCGCCCCGCGTCACGGCCGCGAGCTCGGCCTTGAGGTTGTCACACTCCCCGGCGAACACGAGGGGCGGCAGCCCCGCCAGTTCGGTGACCACCCTGTCCAGCTCATCACGGTCGGGCCATTCGGGCTGCTGCGCCGCGGGCAGCCGCCGCCAGGAATCGAGGTTGTTGCTCACGACATACCAGGCTATTGCAACCGCGTACGCGATCTAACCCGAATGTCCACGGATTGAGAACGTCTTTATACCCGGTGAGATCGAACCGGCGTTTTGACGTGCTCGGGCAGGACGCCGAGACCGATGAACCGGCGGGCCAGGGCGCCGATCACCGGGAGGCGGGAAAGGTCGCGCGGCAGCCGTACCGGCCTGTCACCCCCGGCCAGGGCCGGGCGGATCAGCATGGTCTGCACCACGCGCTGGGCGAACTGGGTCACCACGGTGGGCGGGGTACGGCGGCGCTGGACCGCGGCGAGCAGGGACTCGGGGATCTCGGCTCCGTCCGCCAGCGGCCCGGCCAGCAGGTTGGCCGCGGCCACCGCGTCCTGCACGGCCAGGTTGATGCCGACGCCGAAGACCGGTGACATGGCGTGCGCGGCGTCACCGATGACCAGCAGGCCCGGCCGGTGCCAGCGGCGCAGCCGGTTGAGTGCGACCGACAGCACGCTCACGTGGTCGAAGTCCGGCAGCAGGCCGGCGCGTTCCCCCAGGAAGGGCAGGAGCGTGGCCACCGGCTCGCGGAGGGCCTCGATGCCCCGGGACCGCAGGGCGTCGAAGCCGCCCTTGGGGATCAGGTAGGCGAGCTGCCAGTAGGTCTCCCGGTTGATCACCACCATCATGTGGCCGGCGGAGAGCCTCAGGAAGGTCTTCTCGGGGTCGGCGGCCTCACGTGGCAGCCGGAACCAGACCACGTCCATCGGCGCTCCGTGCTCCACCGGGACGAGCCCGGCGGCCTCGCGCACGTCGGAGTGGCGGCCGTCGGCGGCCACGGTGAGCGTCGCCCGGAGCTCGTGTTCACCGTCCGGATCCCGGTAACGGACCCCGCGCACCGCGTTGCCCTCGCGGATCACGTCGTGGACCTCGGCGTTCATGACGAGGCGGAAGCCGGGGTACCGCGCGGCGGCGGTCGTCACCAGGTTGAGGAAGTCCCACTGCGGGACGAACGCGATGTAGCGGTACTTGCCGGTGAGGTTGGACAGGTCGGCGATCCGTATCGAGCCCTCGTCGGTCTCCATCGCCATGGCGTGCGCCTTGTGGTGCGGGATCCGGTGAAACTCCTCGGCCAGCCCGATCTCGTCGAGCACCTCCAGGGTGGAGGGGTGGATGGTGTCGCCTCTGAAGTCACGGAGAAAGTCGGCGTGTTTCTCCAGCAGCGTCACCTCGACACCGGACCTGGCCAGCAGTAGCGCGAGCACGGCCCCCGCCGGGCCGCCCCCGGCGATCACACATGTGTTCCGCGTCATAATTCATCACCCATTGAAATTCTGGCACAGGAAACCCGCCGGGAGAACAGTCCTCCCGGCGATCCATTCGTTACCCGGTGCCGAGTACGCGGATGAGGCGGACCGGCCGCCTCCCCGGACTCCACCGGGCCCGGGCCGTCGGCCTTCGCCGGGCGCCCCTCAGCAGGGGGCGATCGTCCAGGAGGTCTCCACCTTGCCGCCCGGCTGGAGCACGATCAGGCCGGTGCCGGAGTTGAAGGCGTCGGGAGGACAGGTCATCGGCTCGACGGCCAGCCCCCGGTGACCCAGCCCGGTGCCGGTGCACACCTGCACCCAGGGCAGCGCGGCGGCGTCCCAGCGGAGCTCGACCCCGCCGTCCGGACCGCTCACCCGCACCCTGACCAGCCCGTCGGCGTCCGCGACGAGCCCGGTGAAGGCGTGGTCCACGGCCGTGCCGCCGACCGCCCGCGGGGTCCTGAAGTCGTACGGCGTGCCGGAGACGTCCTCCAGGGAGCGTGGCAGCAGCAGATCGTCCGTCAGCAGCACCCGTCGCGCGGGCACCCGCAGCTCGTACTCCTCGACGCTGTCGCCCGCCAGCAGCCACGGGTGCGCCCCGCAACCGTAGGGGGCGGCCTCGTCGCCGGCGTTCTCCGCGGTCAGCGTGGTGGTCAGCCCGTCGGAGGTCAGCGAGTAGAGCACCCGCAGGGCGATGGTGAACGGATAGCCGGGGGACGGGGTGATCGTGTGGGCCAGCCGTACGAAACCGTGCTCGTCCTCCACCGACAGCCACTCCACCGCCCGCCAGCCGGCCTCGGCGACCAGCCCGTGCAGGGCGTGACCCAGGCTCTCCTCGTTCACCGGCAGCCGGTGCGTCCGGCCGCCGAAGGCGTAGCGGGCGCCGCCCGCCCGGTTGGGCCAGGGGGCGAGCAGCGTGCCGCTGTAGTGCGGGATCGGCCCGCCGGCCGGCCAGCCGGTCACCAGGTCGCGCCCGCCGTGCCGGAGCACGCGCAGGGCCGCGGCCCGCTCGCTTATCTCAGCGTGCATGTCGCCGCCGCGGAGGGTGAACTGCCTGGACACGGGGGTCCTTTCGCCGGAGGAGGCCGTGGGGCGGACGCGGTGGCCGGGGCCGGCCGGGCCCGCGACCGACTCAAGGGTCGGGCGGCGGCCGCCGTTCGTCAAATGGACGCCGAAGGGGCGCGGCCCGGCAGCCGCGCCCCTTTCCGATGCGAGCCGGTCAGTCGCTGTAGACCGGGTAGCCGTAGCCGACGACCTGGGAGATCGGCCGGATCCGCTCCTCGACCCGGCCGTTGCCGGTGTTGCCCTCGATCGTGGTGATCGTGCCGTTGCCGTTGTCCTTCTTCACGAAACCGACGTGGTCGATCCCGCTGATGTCCTTGCCGCCGGCCCAGTCGAAGTAGACGACCGCGCCGGGCTTGGGAGTGGTGCCCCAGTGGTTGTTGGTCTTGAACCACTTGGCGTGGGTGACGGTGTAGGCGTCCCAGCCCATGGTGGGCCGGATGCCGGCCTTCTCGCCGACCCAGGAGACGAACATCGCGCACCAGGGGGCGTTGGCGTACGCCTGGAGGGCGCCGCCGTCGCGGGCGACCGTCTCCTGGGCGCGGGGCGACGACATGTACCAGGACTGGAACTTGGTCCCGCCGCCCCGGGAGTTCTCGCTGACGCCGATCTGCTGGGCGGCGATGTCCAGGACCTGCTGGGCGCTGACCTTCGGCAGTCGCTCGGCCTCAAGCTGGAGCGGGGTCATGGCGGCCCTGGAGGTCTCGGTGTGGGAAGGGCCGAACGGGGTGTGTCCGGGAGTGTCCGCCAGGGCGGCGGGTCCCGCGAGGACGCCGCCGGTGAGGGCGATGGATGTTCCAAGGATGACGCGGGCCAGGTGGTGCTTCCCGGGGGTGAGGAGATGCTTGGCCATGAGGGGTTTGACTCCTTGCTTCGCTTCCATACCGCTTACCGGGTTAGCTGACGGGTTCGGGCTGGGAAGTGCCCTACGGCGGATGTACGCGCCGATTCACCCCAAAAAACGTGGTTCCCCGGTTCCGCGAGGTTCGCGGATTCAGCGGCCACGCTTCCCTGGTGGAGGAATCCGCCTGGTGAAGCGTGGTCGGGCAATGTGGTGGCAATGCGCGGACCTTCGCAGGTCCAGGCGTTCGCCATGAATTCGTAGAAGCTACGCGAACCGGACAGACGATTACAAGTCCGACACATTGCTATGGCTTGGGAATACGCCTGGATCGAGCGGGCGGACCGGCCACGCTCCGAGGCTCCCCGGCCCGTGTCAATCTTCGACCACGACCCGGGAACCCCTGCGGGAGAGGCGCTCCCGTGCGCGAGGCCGGAGAGGGGGCGGTCACGGGACGGTCACGCCGCCACCCTCCCGGGCGCCGAAGGTAAATCTTTTCGCTGACCCGCGTTTTACCCGGCCGTTGACGTCCGGCCTCACCCGGCGTCAGACCCCGGCGCCGATGGACCCCATGAGCATGGGGAGCGCGCGCTCCAGGCCGCGCCGCCAGTACGGCCAGCTGTGCGTGCCGGGGCCGTAGAAGTCGACGGTGATGCTGTCGCCGTCGGCCCTGGCCCGCTCGACGAAGGTCTGCGCCTGCCGGAGCAGGGCCGTCTCACCCCGGTCCACCGCGGTTCCCGCGGGGTCGAGCGGGCCGGGGGAGCCGTCCCCGCAGGAGACGAAGAGCCGCGTGCCGCGCAGCCTCGCGGTGAGGTCCGCCGGGTTGTGCGCGGCCCACTCGGGATCCTGCGGGTCGCCCCAGAGATCGGCGGAGTCCTCGCCGTAGCGGCCGAGCAGCCGCTGGACGCCGTCGTAGCCGTCACGGGTGTGCAGCACACCGGAGAAGGAGGCCGCGGCCTGGAACAGGCCCGGGTGGCGGGCCGCGTAGGACATCGCGCCGAACCCGCCCATGGACAGCCCGGCCACCGCCCGCCGGTCCCCGGCGCCGTAGTCGCGCTCCAGGATCCGGCGGACCTCGGTGAGATGGAAGGACTCCCAGTCGGGTCCGTCCCGCCAGTCGGAGTAGAAACCGACCTCGCCACCCTCCGGCATGACCACGATCGCCGGGTAACGCGAGGCGAGCTCGGCCGCGTCCCCCTCGGTGGCCCAGGTGTCGTAGTCGGTGTGGCAGCACCCGTTGAGCAGGTACAGCACCGGCCACGGCCCTGAGCCCGGCCGCCAGCCCTCGGGCAGCAGCACCCGGGCCGTGCCCTCGCGGCCCAGCGAGGGGGAGGCGATGGTGAGCACGTGGTCGCGCTCGCCCAGGCGGTCGACCTGGACGTCCTGCCGGTTGTCGTGCGGAGAGTCTCCGGAGGAGAAGGGCATCAGCAGGGCCAGGAGCACGGCCACCACCGCTGCTCCGGCCAGTAGAAACACTCCGAGGCGTACGGCTGTGCGGTTCACACGGCCAATCCTGACGGCTCCCGGCGGTCACGGGAAGCGCCGGAGCCCGCGTGGCGGCGGCTCCGTGGCGGCGGGGCGCGTCAGGGCTGGACGAAGACCGCCACGGTGCGGGCCGGGACGTTCAGCGTGCCGGTGGCGGGATCGAAGGCCGACCGCCTCACCACCGCGTCGTCGCCGGCCACCTGGACGGGGTGGAGCGTCACCCGGGCGTCCCGCAGCGCGGCCACGGTCTGCGGCTGCGTCTCGGGGGTGGCGTTGAAGACGACGGTGATCGACCTCCAGCGCGGGTCGAGGCCCGCCGCGTCCAGGTGCATGGTCACCACTCCGGGGATCTCCGAGGCGCCGGCGGTGGGGAAGGTCAGCCGCCGCCGCACCTCGGCCAGGGAGCCGAGGGCGAAGGTGGGGGAGGAGGAGCGGATCCGGAGCAGCTCGCCGTACCGGGCCCGTGTCGCGCCGATCGCCGCGCGGCCGGGCCGGAGCGCCGGGTCGGCGAGAAGCGCACGCGCGTAAGGCCACCTGTCCTCGTTGCCCGCCCTGGGAGGCAGCCCGGCGCCGAAGCCGTTGCCCCGCGAGCAGTCCCAGAGCAGCCGGTTGAACCAGTCGCCGGAGTCGAAGGAGTTGCGATCGAGCGACTTCGAGCGGAGCCGTTCGCTGCCCGCGTGCACGAACGAGACGCCCTGCCCCAGCACCGCCGTGGCCAGCGACAGCACCTGCATCCGCACCCGGTCGGCCATCGTCGTCGCCTGTGGCAGCTTGTAGGCCAGCGCGTCGAACAGCGTCTCGTTGTCGTGGGCGTCCACATAGGTGACGGTCTCGGCGGGCGAGACGGCGTATCCGGCGGGGGAGCCGTGGTAGTCCACCTCCGAACCCCTGACCCGCCTGCCGTCGGAGGCGGTGAGGACGTAGTCGCGCAGGTTGCCGGTGAGCCCCACCTTGATCAGGTCCTGGTATCCCAGGAGACGGGCCCGCTGCTGCTCGGCCGTGCCGTTGGCCTCGGCCCCGTTGGGCGCCCCGGCCAGGCCGGAGCCGAAGCCCTGCACCCGGGGGTCGGTGTCGAAGGGGCCGCCGCCGCGCACCGCGTCGCGCAGCCGGTCGTTGAAGGTGCCGATCCCGGTGCCCGCCAGGTTGAGCTGGGTGGCCTGCTCGAAGCGGGCGTCACCGGCGACCTCGCCGAAGTTCCAGCCCTCGCCGTACAGGATGACCGACGCGCCGTCCACGCCGTCCTGTGCGAGGGTGAGCCCGTCCAGGGCCTCGCGGACCGCCAGCATGTTCGCCTTGGGATGGTGTCCCATCAGGTCGAAGCGGAAGCCGTCCACCCGGTACTCGCGGGCCCAGATGAGGACGGAGTCGACGACGAGCCTGCCCATCATCGCGTGCTCGGGCGCGGTGTTGGCGCAGCAGGTGGAGGCGGCCACCGTTCCGTCGTCGAGCAGCCGGTGGTAGTAGCCGGGCACGATGCGGTCGAGCACCGAGGTGGGGGCCTGGCCAGCGGCGTGGGTGTGGTTGTAGACCACGTCCATCACCACCCGCAGCCCGGCCCTGTTCAGCCCGGCCACCATCTCCCGGAACTCCCTGATCCGCGCGGGCCCGTCGGGATCGGAGGCGTAGGAGCCCTCGGGCGCGCTGTGGTGCAGCGGGTCGTAGCCCCAGTTGAAGGAGTCCCCGGCGGCGGTCTCCGCGACGCGGTCCTGCTGCCGCTCGGAGTCGGCCGGCATCGCGGCCAGGTCGCCCTCCGGCTCGGTCCGGTCCGCCCTCCTGTCCGGCACGGTGGCGAAATCGAAGACCGGCAGCAGGTGCACGTGGGTCAGGCCGTCGCCGGCGAGCCCGCGCAGTTCCCGCATCCCCGCGGAGTCGGCGGCGAACGCGGCGTAGGTGCCGCGCAGGCCGGCGGGTACGGAGACGTCCGAGGCGGAGAAGTCACGCACGTGCAGCTCGTGGATCGACGCCCGGTGCTGGGGTACGGCCGGCGGCTTGACCTGCGAGGACCAGCCGTCGGGCAGCAGGTGGGGGTCGGAGAGGTCCACCAGCAGGCTGCGGACGGAGTCGGCGGCCAGCGACAGGCTGTAGGGGTCGGTGACCTCGTTGGTGACGATCCCGCCGGCGGCGGCGGAGTAGACCGTGACCAGGAAGGTGTAGTAGCGGCCCTTCCACGAGGGCAGGCCGCGCACCGACCAGACGCCGGTCGCGTCGTCCCTGCGCATCCGGCGGACGCCGCGGACGCCGCCCCTGGGCTCGCGGTACAGCGCCAGCCCGACCGTGCGCGCGGTCGGCGCCCAGACCGACAGGCTGGGCGCCCCGTCCCAGGACGGGCCGAGCTCGGCGCCGGTCGCCGCGGCGTAGAGGTCGTCGAGCACACCGGGGATCTGCACGCCGGTGGCGGTCAGCGGCATGCCGGAGGCGTCCCGCGCCACGGCCACCACCTGGCCGCGCAGCGCCCGTCCGGCGAGGGCGGCGTCGCGGGGATCCACGGTGAGGGCGGTGTGCTCCGCCAGGTGTGGCCAGACGGTCCGCTGCGCCTCGGTGAGCGCGCCGAGGGTCAGCCGGATGACCCGGAAGCCGCCGGTCAGGTCTCCCTCCGCGCAGGCGATGTCGCCTTCGGGGGAGAAGACCAGGGAGTACCGGAGCGAGGGAGACGGCTCGACCCGCCAGACGACGGTGTTCCGGTCGATCCAGTGCGCCGAGGACCTGCTCAGGTCGGCGTCGAGCGCGCGGCCCGGCGGTCGCGGCAGCGCGCGACGGCACCCCTCGCACCCCTCGACCCTTCCGGCCTCCCCGACCTCGGAGACCTCGGAGACCTCGGAGTCTCCGGCGGCCGGGACCGGCGTCCTGTCCTCCGGCAGGTCCCGCTCGCCGCCGTCACGTGCGCGGATGATCTGACTCACGTTCCCGTTCCCCTCGGTCGGGGGGACGCGACGGGCTCCGGCCCCCCGGCCGGCCGGGCCGGAGCCCGGTCGCCCGCCCACGGGAGCGGTCACGTCATCCCGCGGGTGCGGTCCCCGGCTTCGTCGTTCCCCGCCGGTCGGCCGTGAATCGGGGAGGTGCGCGCCCCCCGAAACCCCGGATAAGGCGGCGAAGCGCCCCCTGCCCGCGGATTCCCGGGACGGCGCCTCCGCCGCGGAGCACGCGTGGCCGGCGTCTTTACGCAACCATGTAACGAGTTTGCAGACTCTCGCGGAGACTTCTTCCCGTGCCGTCCGCGTCCGCGTAACGTCCGGCGTACTCCAACCGGCCCGGCGGCTTCCGCCGCGTGGGCCGGTTTCGCCATGTCCGTCTCGTCCAGCGTCACCCGGCACCGGCCTCGTCGCCGGTGTCATCACGTCCTGATACGTCATTTGATCGGGGGACCAACATGACCGAACTCATCCGGATGGACCACGCCGGGGCCACCACCGCCCGGTGGTGGCGTGACGCGGTGATCTACCAGGTCTACGTGCGCAGCTTCGCCGACGGCAACGGCGACGGGATCGGGGATCTGCCGGGGGCGCGGGACCGGCTGCGTTACCTGGCGGACCTGGGGGTGGACGCGGTCTGGCTGACCCCGTTCTACACCTCGCCGATGGCCGACTTCGGCTACGACGTGGCGGACTACCGGGCCGTGGACCCGATCTTCGGGTCGCTGGCCGACGCCGAGGCCCTCATCGAGGACGCGCACCGGCACGGCCTGAGGGTGATCGTCGACGTGGTGCCCAACCACACCTCCGACCGGCACGTGTGGTTCCGGCGGGCGGTGGAGGCCGGTCCCGGCGCCCCCGAGCGGGAGCGCTACGTCTTCCGCCACGGCAGGGGGAAGGACGGCAGGCTGCCGCCGAACGACTGGGAGTCGGTCTTCGGCGGTCCCGCCTGGACCCGGCTGCCCGACGGCGAGTGGTACCTCCACCTGTTCGCCCCCGAACAGCCCGACCTGAACTGGGACAACCCCGAGGTCCACGCGGAGTTCGAGGCGGTCCTGCGGTTCTGGCTCGACCTGGGCGTGGACGGTTTCCGCATCGACGTGGCCCACGGCATGGTCAAGGCCGACGGCCTGCCCGACGTCGGTCACGCCGACCAGATACGGATGATCGGCACCGCCGTGGTGCCGTTCTTCGACCAGGATGGAGTGCACGAGATCCACCGGGCCTGGCGCAGGCTGCTCGACTCCTACCCGGGTGAGCGGATCGGTGTCGCCGAGGCGTGGGCGCCGTCCCCGGAGAGGCTGGCCAACTACGTCCGCCCGGACGAGATGCACCAGGCGTTCAACTTCCACTTCCTCACCACCCCGTGGGACGCCGCCCGGTTCCGCGCGGTGATCCAGGAGTCGCTGGACACCGCGGGGCTGGTCGGCGCGCCCAGCACGTGGGTGCTGTCCAACCACGATGTCAAACGGCACGTCACCCGGTACGGCGGCGGCGAACTCGGCCTCCGCAGGTCTCGCGCGGCGGCGCTGCTGATGCTCTCGCTGCCCGGCTCGACCTACCTCTACCAGGGGGAGGAGCTGGGCCTGCCGGAGGTTCTCGACCTGCCGGAGGAGTTCCTGCGCGACCCGCAGCGGCTGCGCAACCCCGACGACGGCCGGGACGGCTGCCGGGTGCCCATCCCGTGGACCGACGCCGGGCCGCACTTCGGCTTCGGCCTGCCGGAGGTGGGGGAGACCTGGCTGCCCATGCCCGCCTCCTGGGGGCCGCTCAGCGTCCAGGCGCAGCTGCGGGACCCGCGCTCCACACTCCGCCTGTACCGGGAGGCGCTCCGGACCAGGCGGGAGCGGCGTTCCTTCGACGGCGCCCCGCTGCGCTGGCTGGACTCCCCCGAGGGCACGCTGGCCTTCACCCGGGGCGACGGCTTCGCCTGCACGCTCAACCTGACCGCCGAGCCGGTCGAGCTGCCCGCCCGGGGGCGGGTCCTGCTGGCCAGCGCGGCGCCGGCCGTCGAGGGCGGCGTGGCACGGCTCGCCCCGGACTCGGCCGTCTGGTGGGAGCGCGAAGGCGTGTGACGGCGGCCGGCTCGGAGCCCGCCGGGCTCCGAGCCGGAGATCCCCTCCCCGGCCCCCGGATCCGCCGGGGAGGGGGGCGCCGCGGTGAATCCTGGTGAAAGAGTGGTAACGGTTCGCTGTGTGACCCGTCACCTCGACGGCTCAGGGGACGGCCGGTGTGCCAAGATCTTCGCTGACCGGCTGATTGTGACAGCAATGGAGCGTGCCCGCATGAAGTCCACCAGGCCGCGATGGATCACGGCCGCGCTGGCGACGTTGACGGCCGGCGGCCTGCTCGTCGTGGTCACGCCGCCCGCCGGAGCCAAGGCGCGCAACGTCTACTACGTGGACTCCCGCAGAGGTGACGACTCGGCTCCGGGCACCTCGCCCGCGAAGGCGTGGCGCTCATTGGAGAGTGTCAACGCCACCGAGCTGCGCCCCGGTGACGTCGTGCTGCTCAGGCGCGGGGGCAGCTGGCAGGGCCCCCTGAGGCTCGGCGCCAGGGGCACCGCGGCCAGGCCCATCTCCGTCGAGCCGTACGGCAAGGGCCCCGCCCCCAGGATCAGCGGCACCGATGACGACTGCGTGGTGCTCAGCGGCTCCCACCTGCTGGTGGCCGGGGTGCGCGCGAGCAACTGCCGCTGGTCGGGCTTCGAGCTGGGCGGATCCCGCAACGAGCTGAACGGGGTCCTCGCCGACCGTAACGTCGCCGGCGTCCATGTCATCGGGTCCCACAACGTCATCAGGAACAGCGTCCTGACCCGTAACAACCGCATGAGTGTCAACGACAGCGGCGGTGACAACGACTCCGGGGCCTTCGGCGTGCTGCTCAACGGGGACGACAACCTCGTCGCCCGTAACGTGATCACCGGCAGTTACGCGGCGAGCCACGACTACGGCACCGACGGCGCCGCGGTGGAGGTGTTCAACGGAGACCGTAACCGGGTCGTCCAGAACATCGCCAGGGACAACGAGACCTTCGTCGAGCTGGGCGCGGAGAAGGGCAAGACCGCCACCGGGAACCTGTTCGCCGGCAACGTGGTGACCTCCTCGCAGAGGCGCGGCTCCTTCCTGATCACCCGTGGCCCCGGTCACGCGGTCGGCCCGGTGCTCGGCACCGTCGCCGTGCACAACTCGGTCTACCTGCCCGCCCGCGACACCATCGGCTGGTCCTGTCACGACGGCTGTTCGCCCGGCATCCTCAGGTTGCGCAACAACATCGTGGTGGTCGGCGGCCAGATGGGGTTCGAGGACGGCAAGGGCGCCGACGAGGGCGGCAGCGTCTACCAGGGCGAATCTCGCAGGTTCAGGCTCGGCCCGGGGTCCGTGGTGGCCGATCCCCGCTTCCGCGGTCGCGACGACCTGCGGCTGCGGCCCGGTTCTCCGGCACTCGGCCGGGGTCTCAAGCTCGGCCCCGACTGGTACGGCGGCTCTCCGCCGGCCCGTGACGTGTCGGGCTCCCCGATGTCCGGGCCTTCCGATGCGGGCGCCTACCAACACTAATATTTCCGGACTTAAGGTTTTATCCTGGACATCTCCCCGGAATCTTCGCGAAACCTGTCTGGGACACCCTGTGTCCGGAGAGAGGTGATCGACGATGATGCTGCGACTACGGGTGTCCTTTCCCGACCGGCCCGGGGCCCTGGGGCAGGTCGCGCGCGTGCTCGGCACGCTGGGCGCGGACATTCTCCAGGTGACGGTCCTGGAGCGCGAGGCCGGCCGGGCCGTGGACGACTTCACCGTCTCCTGGCCCGGCGCCCCGGACGTCGACGGCGTCCGGGACCGGATGTCGGCCGTTCCCGGCATCCAGGTCGAAGCCGTCTGGCCCACCCGGGAGATTCCCGGCGCCGCCCCCGACTACGACCTGCTCAAGCACGTCGCCGCCGACCCCGGCAGGGCCTTCGTCACCCTCGTGGACGCGGCCCCCTCCCTGGTGAGCGCGGAGTGGGCGGTCGCCGTGTCGTCGGAGACCGGAGAGCTCGTCCACCGCAGCTGGCAGGCCCCGCACTCCCTCGACGAGGCGGGGGGCCTGAGCGGAGTCAAGGCGGCGGATCTCCGGTCCCTGCGCCCCTGCGCCCTCAGCGCGGGCCGTCACCGGTTCATGAGCCTTCCCGTTCCCGGCGCGAGCCTCCACCTGATCCTCGCCCGCACCGAGGGCCCGTCGTTTCACCGCGCGGAGCTGGACCGCGCCATCCGCGTCGTGGAGATCGTGGCCATCCTCGGCCGCTGAGACCCCCGCCGGTCAGCGCTGCGGGGGATCGATGCGGGAGCCGTCCGGGGCGAAGAGCATCAGGCGGCCCGCGTCGACCCCCACACGGACGCGCTCGCCGGCGCGCCAGACGGGCCGTGAGCCGACCCGGACGATGAGATCGGCTCTGCGGTGGGTGCCACCGGCCTGCTCCGGTTCGGGTTCCGGCTCGGGGTCCGGGGCCGGTCCGATCCCCGGAAACAGGCGGCGGAGGGCGGTCATGACCCGGCCGCCGGACGCGGAGGCCGCCGGGTCGCCGGCGTGCCGGTCGGGGGCCGGCGGCTCGGGCACGGTCACCGTGGGGATCCCGCTCTCGACGTGGGCGAGCCACTCGTGGCCGTGATACTCCAGGGCGCGGACGCGGCCGAGGAAGACGGGGCCGTCGAAGGTCTCGGGCACCGGGGCGAGACAGTCCGGGCGCAGGCCGACGATGATCTGGTGCCCGACGTACTGGGAGATGGCGTAGGCCCTGGGGTCGCTCCAGGGGATCGTGATCTGGTGCGGGCCGAAGTCCAGCAGGATGAACCGGTTCTGCGGGGCGCGCACGGTGGCCGCCAGCAGGTTGAGCTGCTGGGAGCTGAGGAAGGCGGCGGTGAAGGCGGTGGCCGGGTCGTTGTAGACCTGGGTGGGGGTGCCGACGTCCTGGAGCACACCGCGGTTGATGATGGCGATGCGGTCGGCCAGGGTCAGGGCCTCCACCTGGTCGTGCGTGACGTAGACCGTGGTGACGCCGAGGGAGCGGACCAGCGAGGAGATCTCCATGCGCAACTCGGTGCGCATTCCCGCGTCCAGGTTGGAGAGCGGCTCGTCCATCAGGAAGAGCGAGGGCTGGCGGACGATCGCGCGGCCCATCGCGACGCGCTGGCGCTGACCGCCGGAGAGCGTTCCCGGGCGGCGCTCCAGGGTCTCGCCGATGCGCAGCGCCTTCGACAGCTGGGTCACCCGCTCCCTGACCGTCTCCGGGGCGATCTTGGCGACCTCTAGCGGGAAGGAGATGTTGCCGCGCACCGTGCGGTGCGGGTAGAGCGCGCCGTTCTGGAAGACCATGGCGACGTCCCGGTCACGTGGCGCGAGGTCGTTGGCCAGCGCGCCCCCCAGCCACAGGTCCCCGGAGGTGACCTCCTCCAGGCCCGCGATCATCCGGAGCAGTGTGGACTTGCCGCACCCGGAGGGCCCGAGCAGGACGAGGAACTCCCCCTTGTCGGCACTCAGGCTCATCCGGTCGATCGCGAGGTGCCCGCCGGGGTAGATCTTGCTCACGTTGTCGAGGACGACGGTACTCATGCGTTCATTCCTCCCAGAGTCCGCCATCCGGATCCAGCCGTGTGATTGATGAGGTAGTACATCGCGCTACTTACCCGTGTGTCCATAGATGTCAGTGGAAACCGCACATCTAGCGACTCTTTCTCCGGCTATTCGGGAGCAGAACAGCCGTGCGACCATACAATTTGAGGATCGCTCGCGCCCGCAGCTATGAAATGTTACAGTTTACGGAAATTTCGACAATGATTTTCATGGCGCGCGGAGAGGGGCCGTCCGGCCCGCACCCGGCCCGGACATGCCTTCGTGATCGAGAACGGCCGGGCGGTCGAACGCCTCCGGCGGACGCCGGCGTCTGAGACGGTGGGGCGCCGCCCCGCCGGGTCAGAGCCTGGCCAGCAGCGCGGCGACCCGCTCCCGGTAGGCGGCCACGTTGCGCAGCTTGATGTCCTCGTAGCCGCGGACCAGGTCCGGCAGCTCGGCCAGCTCCAGGACCAGCTCCCGGTTGCCGGGGCGCAGGCGCGACAGGGCGAGGTGCATGTGACGGGTGTACTCGCCCGGGAGGGCACGCTCGATCCCGCGCACCCTGGCCAGGCCGAACGGGTCCAGCCACGTGCCGCGCAGCCCGCGCACGCCGTACAGCAGGCGGAAGGCCGGATCGAACCAGCCGCCGAGGCGGATCTTGCGGTTCACGCCCATGGCGCGCAGCACGGGCGGATGCAGGTTGTAGGAGATCTTCGCGCCGGGGCCGAACTCGGCGGCGACGCGGGCACGCTCGGCCGGGTCGAGGTGGAGCCTGGCCACCTCGTACTCGTCCTTGTAGGCCATCAGGCGGTGCAGCCGGCGGGCGTAGGCCTCGGTGATCGGGCACGGCCCGGCCGAGGTCCTCCGCTCCCCGGCCAGGACCGTGCGGACCGCGTCGACATAACCGGCGGCGTAGCGCCGGTTCTGGTAGGCGACCAGGTCGGGCACCCGGACCGTGAGGATCCGGTGCAGCTCGGTGCCCGGGGCGGCGGCCGAGTCGATCAGCCTCACTGTCCCGGGGTCCGGTGCCGGCTCGGCGGGGACGGGTGAGGCGGTCACCCGCGCCACGGCCTCCGGGTCGGCGACGACCGCCCGGCCCCAGTGGAAGGCGGCGACGGTCCGGTCGGCGCTCTTGCCGCCGCTCCGCCGTACGGCCCGCTCGATCGCCCCCAGGCTGAGCGGGATGAGACCTCGCTGCCAGGCAGCGCCGACCACGATCGTGTTGGCCTGCAGGTGGTCGCCGAACAGTGCCCGGGCCATGCCCTCGGCGTCGAGGTAGACGTTCATCTCGCGCCGGGTGCGCGACTCCAGCGAGGCGATCGGCGAGCCGAGGTCGGTGGTGTGCGTGGTGGGATCGACGACCATGGAGCCGGTGGGGACCATGCTGGTGGAGACCACCGCGACGGTCCGTTCCCGGTCCGCGGCGCGCAGGTGCCCGGGGTCGGTGGCGCCGATCAGGTCGAGCGCGAGATAGGCGTCCACGCCGCCGGTCCCCGCCCGTCCCGGCCGGTCGTCGTCGCCCTCGAAGATCAGGATGTCGGAGACGACCGTGCCGCCCTTCTGGGCCAGCCCGGTCTGGTCGAGTCCGCGCGCCCGCCTGCCGTCCAGCATCGCCGCGGTGCCGAGGAGCTGCGCCACCGACACCACGCCGGTGCCGCCGATGCCGACCAGCCTGATCGCCGCCTCCCCGCCGCGCGGGGCCGGCGGGGGCATCCTCCGCGGCGGGGCCGGCGGGGCGGACGCGACGGCGCGCCCGCCGCCTCTCCCGCCGGGCACGACGGTCAGGAAGGACGGGCAGTCGCCCTCCACGCACGAGTAGTCCTTGTTGCAGGACGACTGGTGGATCTCGGTCTTGCGGCCGAACTCGGTCTCCACCGGCAGCACCGACAGGCACCCGGACCTCCGCCCGCAGTCGCCGCACCCCTCGCACACCCGCTGGTTGATCACCACTCGCCTGACCGGGTCGGGCAGGTCGCCCCTCTTGCGCAGCCGCCGCTTCTCGGCCGCGCACCCCTGGTCGTGGATGAGCACCGTCACGCCGGGGACCGAGGCCAGCTCACGCTGGGCCTCCTTTAGGTGGGCGCGGTCGCGGACCTCGGCGATCCGGGCGAGCGCGACCCTCCGGTAGCGTGCCGGCTCGTCGGTGGTGACGATCACCCGGCGCACGCCCTCCGCCTCCAGCCAGCGGGTCAGGTCGGCCACCGCCAGGGACGGGGTGATCGCCTGTCCCCCGGTCATCGCGACCGCGCTGTTGTAGAGCAGCTTGTAGGTGATGTCGACGCCCGCGCCGACGGCCGCGCGCACCGCGAGCGAACCGGAGTGGTGGAAGGTGCCGTCGCCGAGGTTCTGGAAGATGTGCGGGGTGTCGGTGAACGGTGCCTGGCCGATCCACTGGGCGCCCTCGCCGCCCATCTGGGTCAGTCCCGTCAGCGTGCCCTTGCCCTCGCGGTTGAGCACCACCATCGTGTGGCATCCGATCCCCGCCCCGACGGGCGCGCCGTCGGGGACCGCTGTGGAGCGGTTGTGCGGGCAGCCGGAGCAGAAGAACGGGGTGCGCCGCGGGCCGAGCAGCCTCAGCGGCGCAGGGCGGGAGATCACGGCCAGGCCCTTCGCGACCCGTGCCTCCGCCGCGTCGTCCAGACCGGCCCGGCGCAGCCGGAAGGCGACCACCCGGGCCGCCAGGTCGGCGTCGACGCCCCCGGTCCCGGGGACCAGCGGGGCGCCGTTCTCGTCGAGCTTGCCCAGGACGCGCGGGGCGTTCGCGGTGCCGTACAGGACATCCTTGACCAGGGTCTCCAGCAGCGGGCCCTTCTCCTCCACGACGAGGATCTCGTCGAGCCCCCCGGCGAAGGCCCGGACGATCTCCGGCTCCAGCGGCCAGAGCATGCCGATCTTGAGGATGCGGACGCCGAGCCCGGCGGGGTCCACGCCCAGCCTGCGGAACGCCTCGCGTACGTCGTGGTAGGCGGTGCCGGAGGCGACGATGCCGAGCCGGGCGTCGCGGGGATCGGCGGTGATCCGGTTCAGGCCGTTCTCACGGGCGTAGGCGCGGGCCAGCTCCAGGCGCGGCCCGACGAGCGTCCGCTCCATCTCCAGTGACCAGGGCGCGAGCAGGGTGGCGTCGGGCACATGCCGGTACGGCCTGCCCTCGTGTTCGACGACGGGCATGACGGGGACGACGCGTCCGGCGCCGACGGTGACCGTGCCGGTCGCGTCCACCACGTTGGTGACCGCCTTCACCGCCACCCACAGGCCGCTGGCCCGGGAGGCCGCGATCGCGTGGCGGCCCAGGTCGAGCAGCTCCTGGACGCTGCCGGGGTGGACGATCGGCATGCCGAGCGCGGCGAGCGCGCTCTCGGTGGCCGAGGGCAGCGTGGAGGACTTGCAGGTCGGGTCGTCGCCGCAGAGGGCGATCAGGCCGCCCTCCGGGTGGGCGCCGACGAAGTTGCCGTGCCGGAGCGCGTCGGCCGCGCGGTCGACGCCGGGGGCCTTGCCGTACCAGACGCCCAGGACGCCCGCCTTGCGCGGCCGGGGGAGCACGGGCACGAGCTGGCTGCCCCAGACCGCGGTGGCGCCCAGTTCCTCGTTCTGACCCGGCCGGTGCACGACGTCCAGCGGCTCGGCGTGCCGCCGCGAGCGGGAGAGCTCCAGGTCGAAGCCGCCGAGTGGGGAGCCGGGGTAGCCCGAGACCAGCGCGCCGGTGTCGAGACCGGCGGCGCGGTCGGCCCGCATCTGGTCGAGGATCACCCGGACCAGCGCCTGCGTGCCGGTCATGAAGACCTGGCCCTGGTCGAGGGTGTACCTGTCGTCGGGAGCCGTCCCGCGGGCCTCGGCGGAGATCGTCATGATCGTTGCTCCCGTCTCCCGGTGCCGTTGCGGTTGCCGCAAGATTATTTCAGGCAGGGCGAAATATGGTGTCAACATTCACCGAGTATCCGCTGTATGGTTAGCATCTGTTGTCATGGATGCCACTGATCGGGCAATTATCGGCCTTCTGCAGTTGGAGGGTCGGCTCAGCAACCTGGAGCTCGCCGAGCGGGTGCGGCTGACCCCCTCGCCGTGCCTGCGCCGGGTCCGTAACCTGGAGGAGTCGGGGGTGATCAGTGGCTACCGGGCCGTGATCGACCCGGTAGCCGTCGGGCGTGGATTCCAGGTCCTCGCCTATGTCGAGCTGGAGGGACAGGACGCCGAGACCGTCACCGCCTTCGAGGCGGCCGTCATGGAGATCGACGACGTGGTCGAGTGCCTGCGCATGTTCGGCCGTCCCGACTACGTGCTACGGGTCGCGGTGCCCGATATGGAGTCCTACAGCCAGCTCTGCCTGGAGAAGCTCGGCCGTCTGCCCGGCCTCGACAAGCTGACCTCGCAGATCGCGATGAAAGCGATCAAGGCGGGCGGTGTCCTGCCCCTGTGAGATGACGGCCCCCTACCGGGGTGGCGGGGGGTCGCCCGTGTCCGGCTCAGACCGTGCCGGTCTTGATCCGGGTCAGGAAGTCGGCCCACACCTGGGGGGTGAACAGCAGGGCGGGGCCCCCGGGGTTCTTGCTGTCGCGTACCGCGACGACGCCGGGGAGGTTGACGGCCACTTCCACGCATTCGCCGCCGTTGCCGTTGCTGCGGCTGCTCTTGTGCCACCGGGCGTCGGTCAGATCCATGTGCTCATCCTTTTCTCGATGAAGGCCGCGGACGCGGCCTGCGGTAGGGCGTAGGAGCGCAGCGCGTCGAACTGGGCCGACAGCGGGTCGACTCGGCCCGGATCGATCATGAGCTGCGCGGATTCCGCGTTCTCCATGTACACGATGTCGGGCGCGCCCTTGAAGGAGAGCACCAGGATGGGCCCGGCCAGTCCGGCGTAGGCACCCACCTCGAACGGGATCACCTGGATGGTGACCCTCGGTCGCATCGTGGCTTTCAGGAGGTGTTCGAGCTGGTCGCGCATGACACCGCCACCACCGATGGGGCGGGTCAGCACGGCCTCGTCCAGCAGGACGAAGAGGATCGGGGGGTCCGGCCGGTCGAGCAGTCGCTGCCGCTGCATACGCACGGTCACCATCTCCTCAACCTCCTTCTCGGTGTCGAACGGCCGTCCCGCCCGGGTCAGCGCCCGCGCGTAGTCCTCGGTCTGCAGCAGCCCCGGCACCACGGAGAGCTGGTAGTTACGCAGCGTTCGCGCCTCCCACTCCAGCTCGAACAGGGAGCGGACCCAGGCGGGTGAGGACTCCCTGCCGATCAGCGGCCAGAGCTTGATGAGCGTTCCGCCGGTCTCCAGCACCTCGTCGCACCGCTGTGCGAACTTCCTGGTCGGGGCGCGGGCGGCGGTCTCGATCAGGCCGACCAGTGAGGTGGAGTAGGAGGTGCGCCTCGCCAGCTCCTGCTGGCTCCAGCCCATCGCCTCTCGTAGTCTGCGCAACTCGGACCCCCAGTAGGCGGTGACGCTCGTGCTGGGGTCCAGCTCTTTCGGTGCGGGCATGGGGGCTCCCGTTTTTCTGGGTCCTACACGGTTCGGGGCGGGACCTACAGCCGACCCGAACCGAGGTGCATGTACCTCTTCGTAGTCGAACATCTACAGAAAGTAATCACTCCTGTTCACTCTGGGAAGAGGAAACGACGGATCGTTTCCATGGAATGCCGAGAGGAGGTGGACGGTGGTGATCGTTCGAGGTGTGCTCGCCGGGACGCCCGCCGTACACGCCGCCGGTCTGCTCCGTGACGAGCTGGCGCGACAGGGCGTCGAGGGTGACGTTCACGGTGGCTACGGTCTGGCGCTGGTGTCGGTGCGAGAGGATCTGGTGGTCTGGACGGACGGTATGGTCTACCGATGGTGGACCGGCCGGGTGTCGGCGAGGACGGGGCGGCGGCTCTACGCGGTCTACGGCGTGGACAACCCGGCCACCGTGGCGCGCGGCGTGATGCTGCGCTACGCCGAGCTCAGGGGGGATCGCCGGGACGTCACCGCGCCCCCGCCGCACAGGGGCGCGCCTCCCCGTGACCGGACGGAAGGCGTCCACCCGGTGGCCGCTCCCCTCCGGTAGCCCCGAACCCGGTACGGCACCCGCCCCACGGGTGCGAGCGGTTCGCGGGCGGTCAGGCCGGAGCGTGGGGCTCCGGCCTGACCGCCCGCGCGGGAGCCGGACGGCGCCGGTGCCCTCAGGCGCCGTTGGACATGGTCCGGTCGAGGACGCCGGTGTCGGGGACGGGACGGCCGGGCGGTATCGGCGGCCCGATGGACGGCGCCGGGGCGGAGCGCGGGAGGGGCTGGTCGGCGGGCCGGTCGATCTCGGGAGGCGTGGCCCGTTCCAGGAAGCGGAGCAGTTCGACGGGGAAGGGCAGCACGAGGGTGGAGTTCTTCTCGGCGGCGACCTCGACGACCGTTTGGAGCAGGCGCAGCTGCAGCGCGGCGGGGTGGCCGGTCATCGTCTCGGCGGCCTCGGCCAGCTTCTTCGACGCCTGCAGTTCCCCCTCGGCGGTGATGACGCGGGAGCGCCGTTCGCGTTCCGCTTCGGCCTGCCGTGACATGGATCGCTTCATCGACTCCGGCAGGGCCACGTCTTTGATCTCGACGCGGTCGATGTGCACGCCCCAGCCCACGGCCGGGCTGTCGATCATCAGTTCCAGCCCCTGGTTGAGTCGTTCCCGGTTGGACAGCAGGTCGTCCAGCTCGCTCTTGCCGATGATCGACCGCAGCGAGGCCAGCGCGACCTGGCGAATGGCGGATTCGTAGTCCTGGACGTCGACGATCACGCGTACGGGGTCGACGACCCGGAAGTAGACCACGGCGTCCACGCGGACCGTCACGTTGTCACGGGTGATGCCGTCCTGAGCGGGCACCGGCATGGTGATGATCTGCATGCTGACCTTCTGCAGCCGGTCGGCGACCGGCATGATCAGGGCCAGCCCGGGGCCGCGGACCTCGGCGCGGACCTGCCCGAACCGGAACACGACGCCCCGCTCGAACTGTTTGACGACCCGGACACCCGTCCCGAGCCACAACAGGCCCAGTAGCAGGACCAGGGCAGGGATGATGGTGATCATTTCATCCTCCGACATCCGCCCTCGGGCCGGTGAGGGTGACTCCGCCGGCGATTCGAGGACCTTTGGATCGATAACCGGTTCTGCCGGGCTCCGCTCGGGGAAGGAGGCCGGCCCGTCTCAGCGGGGGTCGGGGTGGGGTCCGCCGAGCCCGGAGCCGGTGCGGCGCGCGGGCCGTCACGGCCGCGGGTGACCGGAGCGCTCCCGTCGGCGCCGCGCCTTCCAGAGCGCCGCGGCCGTCACGGTGAACATCAGGGCGCCGACCGGTGTGCCCGCCATCAGCAGGATCACCCCGAAGGTCAGGCTGAGCACGAGCAGGTTCGTGTAGGTCCACCAGGTCAGGTCGGGTGACGCGCGGTTCAGGCGCCGCACGTCGGCGTTGAAGGACCGCGCGAAGCCCGGATCCTCGACCAGCAGTCGGCATTGGATCTCGCGCAGTGCCTCACGTTCGCGGTCACTGAGCACGACACACCTCCCAGGGGTGCCTGTCTGTCGGGTGCCGCCTTGTCGCTGCGTCTACCCGAACTTTTCTATCGTAGCACGATATAAAATACCCGACATAAGCCTTATTTGCTGTGCGGGTCGAGCGGCCCGTACCTGGTCCGTCCAGGCAAGGAGGCCGATGTCCCGCAGGAGGGCCGGTGGCCGCCGCGGGGAGCGGGTGTCCCAGGGGCGCTCCGGGGGTGTGAACGTACGGCCGCGGATCAAATATGTCGTATTACGATACACTTGCGGGGTGGTGAATCCAGAGATCGAGCAAGCGCGGCGTCGTGCCGGCGTGGCGGCGCAGGGTGAAGGACAGGGTGGGGAGGCGGAGTCCGAACCCCTGACGAAACAGGATTTCGAGGCGTTGGCTCGGTTCCGGTTTGGGATCCGCCGCTATCTGCGCTTCAGCGAGGAGACGGTGCGCGGGGACGGCCTCACTCCCCAGCAGTATCAGCTGCTGCTGGCGCTGAAAGGGTTTCCCGGCCGGGAGTGGGCGACCGTGGGGGAACTCGCCGACCGGCTCCAGCTACGTCATCACAGCGTGGTCGAACTGGTCAATCGAGCCCAGAGGCAGGGACTGGTGAAGCGGGACACGCACCCGGACGACGGCCGGGCGGTGCGGGTGTTGCTGACCTCGGAGGGGGAGCGGGTCCTGACGCGTCTGAGCGCGCTCCACCGCGACGAACTGCGGCGCATGGACGCGATACTCGCCCCCCCGACCTGGAACCGCACACCGTAGGAAAGACGCGCGCCGGCCCGGTGGGTGGAGCGGCGCGCCTGGCCCGATCACGCTGCGCGACCTGACCCGGGGCACCACGTACCCGGCCCGGCACCGGCTGTCCCCATGTCAGGTCGCCGTGATCCTGGCGGGCGGCCAGGATCCCTCGGTCGCGGCGAGCCTCCAGGGAACGCCGAGCCGGGATCCAGCGCCGGCCACGCCAAGATCGAGAAAGACCGCGATTAGCATCGCTAATCCTCAGCGCAATATTGGCGTGGTCTTGTCATCTGGACACTGCATCCGCCGCCCGTGAGACTCACACCACGGTGATTGGTCCTCGGCCGTATCGGATGGGGAATGCGGCGGGACGACGATCTATCACTTGTTGCATCACCTCGAAAAGCGCGACCCGTGCCCAGGGTGGAACACCAAAAATACGATACCACGTCTGGGAGCATTGAAAGGCAAGTGATGATCAAGAAGCGCGTTTCTCTGGCCATTAGTGCGGTGCTCTTGGCTGCCCTCTCGACGGCAGCGTGCGGAAGCTCCGAGCCGGTCGCCGAGAATAAGTCCGGAATCGAGACCGTCAAGCCCGGTGTTCTTACCGTGGTTTTTGCGGACTTCCCTTACGCCGGATTCATCGACGGCAGCGACCCCACGGCCCCGACGGGTGGTTACTTCGTCGACCTGACCGAGAAGATCGGCAAGGAGCTGGGTCTCAAGGTTGAGTACAACAAGATCGACTTCACGGCCATGATTGGCGGCCAGGCGAAGAACTATGACATTTCCGCGGACACCTTCTCCATTCTTCCGGAGCGCGTCGAGAAATTCGACATGACCATTCCCATCTGGTCCGACCACATCGCGATCGCCACCAAAAAGGGCGTTGACGCGAGCACCGCGGACAAGATCCGGGACCTGAAGCTGGGCTCCTGTGGCGCGTGCGACACGGCCCAGTACATCAACAAGGTGATCAAGCCCAATGTCAAGCCCCTCGGCTTCGACGAGGATCAGCAGAAGTACGACGCGGTGATGGACGGCCGCATCGACGGTGCCCTCGGCAACCTTCCGTCGGTCCTCGCCAAGATGCAGACGCCGAAGTACGCCGGCATGCAGGCCGCCTGCCAGCTGCCCGAGGAAAGCCAGTACGCCTGGATCCTCAACAAGGGCGCCGCGGTCTTCCCGAAGGTTCAGGAGCTGCTGAAGAAGTACCAGGCGGACGGGACCCTCAAGGCGATGCAGGACAAGAACGTTCTGCCCACCCTCGGTGGGGTGGACCCGGCCTCCGTGCCGACATGCCCGTCGTTCAGCTGACGTTGACGTCTGCCGCCGGTTCCGGTCGGCCACCAAAGAAGTGATCACGCGAGAGAGCTCGATCGCCGTCCACGGGGACGGCGATCGGGCTTTCCCGCCGAGCAGGGAAGCGAACCATGAATCAAACCATTGGGGATCCAGCGCAGTCGCCGGACGGCCTGTTGGCCGTCGGCCAGGTTGATTCCGATGGCGACAGCGCACCGCGCAGGTTCCCGAGCATGATTCCATCGATCGTGGCGACGGTGGTTTTCCCGCCGCTGGGGCTGGTCTCGCTCGCGGGCGCGGTCGGATATCGCAGGTCGGTGCGGGAGGGGAGACCCTCCGTCGCGCAGGCCGTGAGAGCGCGGGACTGGGCGACGTACGCGTTCGGCGCAGCCCTCACCACCCTGATCGTGGGGGCGCTCGCGGCTTTTCTCCTGCTCAACGATCACGCCGTGCTGCGTGCGTATTTCGACCTGGACGCCCTCAAGACGAGCATCCCGGAAATCGGCGGCGCCTTTCTCGGTAACCTGTATGTTTCGATCATCGCCGAGATCGGAATCGTGATCTGGTCTCTGATTCTTGTCGTGGGTCGTTCCATACCCGGCCGGGCGTATCTTCCCATACGGCTTATCGTCGTTGGCTATATCGACCTGTTTCGCGCGCTTCCGGGTCTTCTGACGATCCTGCTGATCGGCTTCGGGCTGCCCGCCACCGGCATTGAATTCTTCGCCGGCATGTCGCTGTACCAGACGGGGGCCATAGCCCTCGTCATCGTCTACGGCGCCTACGTCGCCGAGATCTTCCGCGGGGCCATCGACGCCATTCCGAGCGGACAGCTCGCCGCGGCGCGTTCACTGGGTTTCGGATATTTCGGCGCCATGCGCCACATCATCCTGCCCCAGGCGATCCGGGCGACTCTGCCCTCGCTGCTGAACTGGTACATCTCCGTGCTCAAGGACACCTCGCTGCTCTCGGTGCTCGGTCTGGTCGAAGGTCTCACGACAGCGAGAATTCAGGTCACCTTCATGTCCAACCTGAGCCCCCTGGTGGGAGTCTCCCTGTGCTTCCTGATCGTCACACTGCCGCTGTCGCGGCTCACGGACTACATCATTGTGCGCTCGGCTCGCAAACGCCAGGGAAAGGCGTAGATGAATGTCATTCGTCAAACTTGAGAATGTCGGAAAAACCTACGGGTCCATAAATGTTCTTAAGGATCTGAATCTCCGGGTCGACAAGCACGAGGTCGTGTGTCTTATCGGCCCGTCCGGCTGCGGCAAATCAACAATGCTCCGATGCATTAACGGGCTGGAGAGCATTCAGGCCGGGAGCATCTTCGTCGGTGACCTTGAGGTGTCGAGTCCCATCGTGGACATAAACGCCGTGCGCCGCCGCGTGGGGATGGTCTTCCAGCATTTCAATCTCTTCCCGCACATGACGGCCATTGAAAATGTCATGGTCGCTCAGCTGCGTGTCCTGGGCAGGGACAAGCGGGCGGCGCGGGACATGGCCTTCGAACTCCTCTCGCGTGTCGGCCTGTCGAAGAAGATCGACAAGTACCCCGAGGCGCTCTCGGGAGGCGAACAGCAGCGGGTGGCCATCGCCCGCACGCTTGCCATGTCCCCGCAGGCCCTTCTGCTGGACGAGATCACCTCCGCGCTCGATCCGGAGCTCGTCGGCGAAGTCCTGGAGATCGTTCGCGAGCTCGCGAACGAGGGCATGACGATGCTGCTGGCGACCCATGAGATGAGTTTCGCGCGCGAGGTCGCCACCCGGGTGTGCTTTGTCGCCGAGGGCGGAATATACGAGGAGGGCCCCGCGGAAAAGATTCTGTCGAACCCGGACCGGCCGAAAACGCAGGCATTCTTGCGTCGCCTCGTCGAATCGCACCGTCTCTAGACACCAGAACGGCAACAACCGCGCGGCGTTAGCCGCGTAATCGGAGATCACGACTCATGAGCACGGACGATATCGGCTACTACTTCGCCTACTGCACATGGCTGGACCCACGCCTCCTCAAAGCGAGGGCTCCCAATGCGAGGGTTGTCACCCTGGGCAGGGCCCACAACCGGCGAGTCGAGTTCCGCCGGTCGGCGGACCTGGCAGGCGACAAGGGCTGGTGCCACCTCTCGGACACCGGTGACGCCTGGGGCCGCGTCGCGTACGGCGCGGTCATCGCGATGAGCCCACCTCAGAACGCACGGGTCTTCGCGGCGAATGAGGCTCGGTTCCTCACCGTGCACGGAGACGACGGTGTCGCCTACGACTGCTGGACCTACTGCCTGAACAATCCGGGCGAGCCGATGAGGGTCCCGGACTACGAATGGGACCACATCGTGGCCGGCGTTGAGGCCTGGGACCTGCCGCGGTCCTACGCGGCGGAGTTGCGGGCGACCTACGACGGGGCCGAGACCTGCCCCGACGCGGGACGCGCCAATCCTGTCCTCATCCCCGACGAATAGCCGACGACCGTATCCAAACGTCAGAAGAGAGCGAATCAACCCATGACCGTGACACAAGACGTCGTCGTCATCGGCGGCGGCCTCAACGGTGCCGCGACCGCGTATCACCTGGCCCGGCTGGGCGCGGGGCGAGTCACCGTCCTGACCGGAACCATGGATGACCGTGGCGCCTCCCAGGACGCCGTGGGCCTGCTCAGGACCCACCACGACAACAGGCCCGAGGCGGCTCTCGCGGCGGCGAGCATGCCGTTCTTCGAGCACTGGCAGGAGCACGTGGGGGCGCCCAACGGATGGCTCCCCTCGGGCTTCATCCGTTTCGTCGACGAGAGTGAGGTCGAAAGCCTCAAGACCAATGTCGCCATTCAGCATGAGCTCGGGGTCGAGGCGCTCGTCCTCACCCCCGGGGAGATCTCCGAGCTCCACCCTTACTTCGACCTCCACGGGATCGGCGCGGCGGTCTACGAGCCCAACGCCGGAACGGCCGACAACTGGTTGTGCACAACGACGCTCCTCGCCGCGGTGGAGCGGCTGGGGGCCACCGTGAACCCCACGGACGCCACCAGGATTCTGGTCGACGACCACGGAGTGGCGGGCGTCCTGACCGCCGACGGGCAGACCATCGCCACGCGCACCGTCGTGCTGGCGGCCGGCGCCTGGGCGAAACACCTCGCCGCGTCGGCGGGTGTCGAGCTGCCCCTGGAGTCACGTGCGATATCCGTGGGTGAGATCGACCTTCCCGAAGGACTCGGCCCGGTCAGCTCATACATGGATCCGATCACCGACTCCTGGCTGACGCCCCGCGGTGGTCGTCGCGGCGTCATCACGCTCCACGACGAGTTCACCGGGAAGCCGGTCGATCCCGACAGCTACGGCCTGCGCGTCGATCCGGCCGCCAACGAGGTGGGGATCGCGAAGGTCACGTCCCGGATACCGGTACTCGGCGGCTCGAAGGTCCGGCGGTCATGGACCAGAGCCGACACCTACGCCCCGGACGGCAAGCCCATCCTCGGCGGGGTGGATGAGATGCCCGGGCTGTACCTGAACGTCGCCGGGGCCGGCAAGGGGCACAAGGTGGCACCGGCCGCGGGGCTGTCCCTCAGCGAGCTGATTCTCGGCCACGGCGCGAAGACCGTCGACCTGACGCCGTTCAACCTGAATCGATTCGCGGGCGCCGGTTTCCCGGTGTCCGGAGCGGAATACCTCAAACGCACCATCGGGTGAGCGTTCTCCCTTTCGCCCTGAAGCTCACTACTCAGAGGATTGACAATGACCTCGGCGTCTGACGAATTGACCACCTACTACTTCGGGTACGGCACCCTGCTGGGCACCGCGGAGATGCAGAGATACTGCCCGGGCGCCGAGAAGGTCGCCGTCGCCTCCTTCCCCGACCACCGGCTGGAGTTCTGGGCCTACGACGCGGAGGCCGGTCGTGTGGGATGCCACCTGACCGAGGCTCCGGGTACGAAGGCGTACGGAGTCGTCTACCGGGTTCCCGATGCGGAGATGGCCGGCCTCGACCGGGCGTCGGGTGTCGACCGCGACTGGTTCCGGCGCCTGCCCATCGACGTCACCACGGCGCAGGGCGAGCCCATGACGGTCACGACGTACTTCCTGACGGATCCCCTGCGACCGGAGACCCCCGACGACGCGTACGTGGGCCTGGTCCGCGAAGGCTCGCGTTCAGCCGGTCTTCCCGAGGAGTTCGTCGTCCAGCTGAACGACTATCTCGACGCGTTGCCCCCGCGCGCGACCCCCTGAAGGCCGGCGTCACCCCGTGCCCGCATTCGCGGTGAGACGGAACACACCCGGTCGCCGCCCATTCGGGATGTCGCCGTCGGCGGTGTTCGACGGCGGGGTCATACGCGCTGCGAGCCCGCCCCGCGGCGGGCGGGCTCGCCCGCCCGCCCCCGCCGGCCCGGGTGTTCACCGCGACGGCAGCGCCGCCCGGCCTCCGCGCCTCCATCGGGCCGACACGACGGGGCGCCCGTGACGACCCCCGCGCGCTCTTGAGCCACCTTCCTAAGGAGGAGTATCAACGTGGCAAAGTCCACCAAACCCGCGTACTGCATCATCGGCGCGGGGGCAGCCGGCCTGGCCGCGCTTAAGGCGCTGGTGAGCGCAGGCCATGACGTTACGTGTTTCGAACGCGCTGACCGCATCGGCGGGCATTGGCACACGGACTACGAGGCACTGCACCTGATCACGCCCCGGGATTCCTCCGGCTTCCTGGACAGCGGGATGCCTGACACCTATCCGATGTTCCCCAGCCGCGACCAGATGCGGGACTACATCGTCGACTACGGCATAAGCAATGGACTGACCGACCACATTCGATTCTCCACAGAGGTGGTCCGGACCCGCCCCGTCAACGGGGACTCCAGCCAGGGCTGGCTCGTCACGACGTCCGACGGTTCGACACGACGGTTCGACGCGGTGATCGTGGCCAACGGGCACCTGTGGGATCCCGATCTCCCGGCTCTCGCCGACGGATTCACCGGGGTTTCCCTGCACTCGTCCGCGTACACGAACACCGAAGATCTCAAAGGACGGCGAGTCCTGGTGGTGGGCGCGGGCAATTCCGGATGCGACCTGGCCGTCGACGCCGCGCAGGCGGGCTTCACGACCAGCATCTCGATCAGGGGCGGGCGGGTCTACCAGCCCAAGACGCTGTACGGCAGACCGCGCAGCGAGCTGAAGCTCGTCGCGAAACTGCCGGTGTGGCTTCAGGAGCGCGTCCTGCGTGAGCTGGTGAGAGTCGCGCTCGGAAACCCTGAGAGCCATCGCGGGCTTCCGAGGCCCGCCAGCCGGAACCTGTTCAAGAACCTTCCCGTCGTCAACAGCCTTCTGACCTATTGGATCGATCACGGTCGTATCCGGGTAACCGGTGAGGTCGTCGCCATCGACGGCAGGGCGGTGTCGTTTGCCGACGGGACCACGGAGGACTTCGACTCCATTCTGTGGGCCTCGGGATTCAAAGTCACCCTGCCGTTCCTGGAACCCTCCGCCGTCGAGACCAGCGGGGGCGTTCCGCTGAGGGTCGCGGGCGGTATTCTTCCCCTCAATGCCTCGCGTCTCTTCTTTGTGGGGCTTATCGCCCCCCGAGGTCCTCAACTACCCGTCTACTCCGCGCAGTCGGAGTTGCTTCTTGAGTTGTTGGACCTCCAGGAGAAGGTGACGGAACCCCTGGCGGAGCACTTCGGCGGAGCACAGGCCGCGACAGACCAGATCGATCACCTTCGGCACATCTGGGAGAAGGACATGGCCAGGACGAGACGGCTGGTACGCCGGCTGAGGCACCGCCCGCCGGCGGACGGGGCTCCGGACCGGCCCGTCCACCCGGCGGTTCCGGACTCCGCCGCCTCGTCCGCACCGCGAGTCGATCGAACTGCCGAGGGTCCGTGACCACCAGCGGATCTGGTGCTTGAGGTGTCAAAGTCTAGGGGCTGAGCACCTTCCAAACGGTTACCGGCTCAGTGATGCTGAGTCGGCGGGTCGATGACTAAGGAGAACTGTGACGGACACCTTTGCACTTATGGATGAATGGGGGCCGGAGAAGGTCGTCTGCGTCTCGGATCGCAAATCCGGGATGAAAGGCGTCCTTGTTCTGGACAACACCGCTCGTGGTATGGGCAAGGGCGGCACCCGCATGAGTCCCACACTCTCGGTCAACGAGGTGGCCCGGCTGGCGCGCACCATGACGTGGAAATGGGCGGCTGTGGATCTTTACCACGGCGGTGCCAAAGCCGGTATTCTGGGGGATCCCAACGCGCCGAACAAGGAGCAAATCTTGCGGGCCTTTGCCCGGGCCCTGGCCAACGAGGTGCCGAAGGAGTACGTCTTCGGTCTCGACATGGGGCTCTCGGAGAAGGACGCCGCGATCTTCATTGACGAACTCGGTGATCGCGGAGCCTCGGTGGGCCTGCCCAGGGCGCTCGGGGGAGTGCCCTACGACGAACTGGGGGTCACCGGTTTCGGCGTCGCGGAGGCGGCCGACGCCGCGGCCCAGACCACCGGCATCCTGATGAAGGGCGCCCGGGTCGTCGTTCAGGGCTTCGGCGCGGTGGGTTCCGCGGCCGCCGAGCAGTTCCGAGCCCTGGGAGCCACCCTCGTCGGGGTGTCCACGTCCGTCGGCTCGCTGCACGACCCCGACGGCCTGGACCTGGACCGGCTCCTGTACCTGCGCGGCGAGGCCGGCGACGGATGCGTGCGCGAGTACGGCGGGGTCAGGCCGACCACCGACGCGCTGGCCTTCGACTGCGACATCCTGGTCCCCGCGGCCACCCAGGACGTGGTGGACGTGGACGTGGCCCGGTCGACGACGGCCTCCCTGGTGGTCGAGGGAGCCAACATGCCGACGACCGGTCCGGCCCTGGACGTGCTGGCCGCGCGCGGCGTCTCCGTGGTTCCGGACTTCATCGCCAACGCCGGAGGGGTGATAGCCGCCGCGTTCTCCATGGACAACCGATACTCCCCGTTCGCCACCGATCCGGCTCAGATCTTCTCCCACATATCCGCGAAGATCCGCGGCAACGCCGAGACGGTCCTGCTGGAGAGCGGCAGGCGTGGTAGCACACCTCACGTCGCGGCCCGGCAGATCGCCCAGGAGCGAGTGCTGGCGGCGATGTGCCTGCGAGGCCAGATCTCGATCGACGAGCAGATCAAGGAGCCCGTGGCGTGAGCCGGACCCGGTGCCCGGCACGGCCCCGGCTCCGAACCCAAAGATCTTGACAGGCCCGGCACCCGAGCCTGATCCCTCCTACCGACCGTAACCACAGACTGAGAGAGCCGTTATGACCGCCACCGTCCTGCCCGCCGCCGATCACCTTCGCAGGGAGGCCCAAGGCGCCCTTGAGCGCTGTGGTGTGGACCCCGCGCTGCTGCACGGTGCGCACTTCTCACGGTCCCCCATCAACGGTGCGGATCTGCTGCCGGTCACATTGGTGGACGGCGGTGCCGTTGACGAGGCGGTGGCGCGTGCCCGGGAGGCGTTCCTCGTCTGGCGGGAGACCCCCGCACCGGTGCGGGGAGCGCTGGTGAGCAGGCTGGGCGAACTGCTTGTCGAGCACAAGGAGGACATCGCCACCCTGATCAGCCTCGAAGTCGGCAAGATCACCTCTGAGGCGCTCGGCGAAGTGCAGGAGATGATCGACATCTGCGAGTTCGCCGTCGGCCTGTCACGTCAGCTCTACGGAAAGACCATGCCGTCCGAGCGTCCCGGCCACCGGCTCATGGAGACCTGGCACCCGCTCGGGGTCGTGGGGGTCATCAGCGCCTTCAACTTCCCGGCGGCCGTGTGGGCGTGGAACGCGGCGGTGGCGCTGGTATGCGGTGACGCCGTGGTCTGGAAGCCGTCCGAGACGACGCCGCTGACCGCACTGGCCTGTCAGGCGGTCCTCCAGCGGGCGATCGGGGAGACGGGCGCGCCGCGGCACGTCAGCCAGGTCGTGCTCGGCGGGGCCGACGCCGGCGAACGCCTGGTGGACCATCGCGACGTGGCCCTGCTCAGCGCGACGGGGTCGACGCGGATGGGGCGGGTCGTGGGGCCGCGTGTGGCGGCCCGGTTCGGCCGATGCCTCCTCGAACTCGGCGGGAACAACGCGGCGGTCGTCGCGCGATCGGCCGACCTCGATCTGGCGACACGGGGGATCGTGTTCGCCGCCGTCGGCACCGCGGGGCAGCGCTGCACGAGCATGCGCCGCGTCTTCGTCCACGAGGACATCGCCGACGACCTGGAGAATCGCCTCGTCGCGGCATACGAGCGTCTCCCGATCGGCGACCCCACGGCGGAGGGAACGCTCGTGGGCCCGCTTGTCAACGAGAGGGCCTTCCAGAGTCTGACCGAGGCCCTGGGCCGGGCGGACAAGGAAGGGGGAGAGCTTCTCGTCGGCGGAGGGCGCCGCCTGGAGGACACGAGCCCGGACGCCTACTACGTCGAGCCGGCCATCGTCCGTATGCCCGCGCAGAGCGACATCGTGAAGGAGGAGACGTTCGCCCCCCTCCTGTACGTGATGCGCTACCGGGATCTGGACACCGCCATCGAGCTCAACAACGACGTCCCGCAGGGGCTGTCATCGGCGATCTTCACCTCCGACCAGGCCGAGGCTGAGCGGTTCGTCAGCGCCGTCGGGTCGGACTGCGGCATCGTCAACGTGAACATCGGCACGTCCGGCGCCGAGATCGGCGGTGCCTTCGGCGGGGAGAAGGAGACCGGCGGCGGGCGCGAGTCGGGATCGGACGCGTGGCGGGCCTACATGCGGCGGGCGACCAACACCATCAACTATTCGGGTGAGCTTCCCCTGGCCCAGGGCGTTGACTTCACCGTCTGAGGCCCTGTCCGGCGGACGCGGGGCCGCGGGATCAATGGCCTTCGCCGTTGCCGGCATCGGGGTGTGTCACGTATCCAGGCGTGGGTGGGCACACCCCGGGCCGGGTGGCGACGATCGTCGCCGCGGCCCGTTCAAGAGCGCGCAACGCCTCGGTGACGGCACGGTTGTACTTCGTCGCCCGATGCAGTACGACGACGTGGCGGCGGGCGGTCACGTCCTGGAGACGGGCCGCGAAGACCCCGTCGCTGGTCACGTGGCTGAGTGCCGGAACGAGGGCGATCCCGAGGCTGGAGCGTACGAAACTGCGGATCACGTCGTAGTCGTTGCTGCGGACGGCCACGGAGGGTTCGAAACCCTTGCCGGTGCAGAGCCGCACCATGCATTTGGACCCCGGAGTGCCCTCTCGGGTCGAGACCCAGTTCTCGGTGGCCAGATCGGGCAGGACGACGGTGTCGGCGGTGGTGAGGTGATGGCCCTCGGGGAGCAGCAGGATCAACTCCTCGTCAAGCAACGGCTTCGCCTGCAGGCTCCGCGGCCAGGACTTGGGGACCAGGTCGTAGTGGTACACCAGGGCGAGGTCGATTCTGCCGTCCTGGAGACTCGTCACCAGATCCTCGGACTCGCCCTCGTCAAGAAGGATCTCGACCTTCGGATGCCGGCTGAGGAACGCCGCGAGCGCCTCGGGGAGCAGCTGCTCGCTGGCGGTGGGGAAGCTGCCTATCCGGATGAGCCCGACGGTGCCCTCTGCCATGCCGGTGATGTCGTCCTCAAGCGCCTTCAGGCTTGCCAGGGTGTCGTGCGCGCGGGCGGCCAGGAACTCCGCCGCCGCCGTGGGCCGTACACTGTGCGCGGCCCGCTCGAAAAGGGGAACCTTGACGACCCGCTCCAGAGTGGCGATCTGCTGCGACACCGCGGAGCCCGTGTATCCCAGATCCCGCGCGGCGTCGGCGAACGAGCCGGCGCGGATCACAGCCACAAGTGTCCGCAGGTGAACGGGGTTGAGCATCCGAAATCCTATCTGCAGCTCGGTTGACGCCGGGCGGCGACAAGGAGCTAAGGCAACGCTAGCGCTAGCTCAGAATAAATCTTGAACTGGGGATGTGGCGTCACGGCGTCCTGATCGTGGACCGTTCCGGGCACGGCGTCCCCCGCACTCGGCCGATCGGCTCGGCCCGCTCCCGTGGCGGGCCGCTTCCGCGGTGCGGGAGCGCTCAGTGGGTGTCACTCGGGTAGGTGTTCGGCGAGGAGCTGGGCGAGGTGCCGGCCGGTGCGGTCGGTGAGGGTGTTGAGCTGGGTGCGGCAGCTGAATCCGTCGGCGAGCAGGACGGTGCCGGGCCCGGCCGCTCTGACGGCGGGCAGCAGCCGGTGCTCGGCGACGGCGACGGAGATGTCGTGGTGCCCGCGCTCGACCCCGAAGTTGCCTGCCAGGCCGCAGCACCCGCCGAGCCGCTCGACGTCGGCGCCGGCGTCGCGGAGCAGGGCGGCGTCGGCGTCCCAGCCCATCACGGCGTGGTGGTGACAGTGGGGCTGGGCGACACCGGTGGTGCCGGTCAGGTCCGGTGGGGTCCAGCCGGGTGTCCGGCCGAGCAACTCGGCCAGGGTGCGGGTCGCGGCGGCGACCTCGGCCGCGGCCGAGGCGTCCTGCCCGTCCAGCAGCTCGGCGGCGTCAGCCCGCAGCACCCCGGTGCAGGAGGGTTCGAGCCCCACGACGACGGCACCGGCCCGCACGTGCGGCAGCAGCGCGTCGACGGTGGCGCGCACCTGTCGGCGGGCGCCGTCGAGCTGGCCGGTGGAGATCCAGGTCAGGCCGCAGCAGACCGGCCGATCGGTGACGATGACGCGGTAGCCGGCGTCCTGAAGGACGGCGACGGCCGCCTGCCCGACCTCGGGGGAGAAGGCGTCGGTGAAGGTGTCGACGAACAGGACGACATCCCCGTGCCTTCCGGCGCCGGGCTGTACGGGCCGCCGGGCGAACCAGTGCCGGAAGGTGTTCTCCGCGAACGCCGGCAGCGACCGGCGCCGGTCGACCCCGGCGCTCCAGGCGACGAGCGGGTGCAGCGTCTTCGAGCGCATCGCGACGTTGGCCAGCCGCGTGAGGGCGACCGAGCGGGAGACCAGCCGCGCCCAGCGCGGCAGCCACCCGAGAGCGTAGTGCGACCGTGGACGCGGCCGGCGCCGATACCTCTGGTGCAGCGCCTCGGCCTTGTAGGCGGCCATGTCCACACCGGCCGGGCAGTCCGACGAGCAGCCCTTGCACGAAAGGCACAGGTCCAGGGCGTCGTGGAGCGCGGGCGATCTCCACCCGTCCGGGCCGAGGTCGCCCGACACCACGTCCTGCAGCACCCTGGCACGGCCGCGTGTGGAGTCCTTCTCGTCCCGCGTGGCCACGAAGCTCGGGCACATCACGCCACCGTCGGCGCTGTTGTCGGCCCGGCACTTGCCCACACCCGTGCAGCGGTGCACCGCCATCGACAGGTCACCGCGATCGTGGCGGTACGCCAGGCCCAGGGTGGTCAGTTCGGTCCGTCGTAGCGGCTTCGCCGCCGCGACCCGCACATCGGCGTCGAGGGGGGACGGGCGCACGATGACGCCGGGATTCAGCAGGTCATCGGGGTCGAACACGCCCTTGACCCTCTCGAACAGCCCGATCGCCCGCGGCGAGTACATCAGCGGCAGCAGCTCACCCCGGGCGCGGCCGTCACCGTGCTCACCGGACATCGACCCGCCGTGCTCGGCCGCCAGCGCGCCGGCCGCGAGCAGGAAGTCACGGAAGACGCCGGTGCCGCGCGGGGTGTCGAACGGAAAGTCGATGCGGATGTGGACGCACCCGTCGCCGAAGTGCCCGTACGGCAGCCCGGTCAGCCGGTACTGTCCCATCAGGGTCTCGAACTCGCGCAGGTAGGCGCCCAGCCGCTGCGGCGGCACCGCCGCGTCCTCCCATCCGGCGTGGGCGGGATCACCGGCCGGGGTACGCGAGGACAGTCCCGCGCCGTCCTCCCTGATCCTCCACAGCGCCGCCGCGTGGACGGTGTCGGTGACGATCCGCGAGTCCAGCGCCCCGGCGTCCGCGACCAGCCTGGCGGCCGCGGCCCGCACGGCGCCGATCTCCTCACCCACCAGCTCGACGAAGAGCCAGCCGGAACCGCGCGGCAGCTCGGGGACGGCCCCCGGCCCGCGCCGCTCACGCACCACGTCCACGATCCGCGCGTCCAGCCCCTCGCAGGCGACGGGAGCGTGCGGCAGGACGGCGGGGACGGCGTCCGCGGCCTCCGCCATCGACGGGTACCCCAGCGCCACCAGAACCCGCACGGGGGCGTCACGCACCAGCCGCACCCGGGCCGCGAGCGTCAGAGCCAGCGTCCCCTCGCTGCCCACCAGCGCCCGCGCGACGTCGAACCCGTTCTCCGGAAGGAGATGTTCCAGCGAGTAGCCCGACACCTGCCGTCCGAACCGGCCCAGTTCGGTGCGGATCGTCGCCAGGCCGGCGCCCACGACACCCCGCAGCTCGTTCAGCAGCGGCGAGGTGGTCGTGGGGTTCTCCACCGCCCCCAGCCGCAGTCGCTCCCCGGTGCCGGCCAGCACATCGAGTCCCAGCACGTTGTCACTGGTCCGCCCGTACCCCAGCGCCCGGGATCCGCACGCGTTGTTGCCGATCATCCCGCCCAGCGTCGCGCGGTTGTGGGTCGAGGGGTCGGGCCCGAACCGCAGGCCGTACCCCGCCGCGGCCCTCTGCAGGTTCGCCTGCACCACACCGGGCTCCACCAGCGCGGTCCCGCCCTCGGCGTCGATCTCCAGCACGCGGTTCAGGTGGCGGCTGACGTCCACCACCACGCCGGGCCCGACGGCGTTACCCGCGATAGACGTTCCCGCCCCCCGCATCGTCAGCGGGACGGCGAGTTCACGGCACACCCGCAGCACGGCGGCCAGCTCGTCCACGTGACGCGGCACCACCACGGCCCGGGGAGGGATTCGGTACAACGACGCGTCAGAGGAGTACAACGACCTGCGCAGAGGCGACCCGTCCACGTCCCCGGCACCCGCCGAACGCAGGGCCGCGACCAGATCCGCGTCGACGCGACTTGTGACGTTCATAGCATTCTCTCTTGTCATCTCGTGCCGCCGTCAGCCAATGCGGTTCCCCCGCGGAGAGCCGGGCCTCACGCCGTATTGCGTCAGGGGGACCTGCTCTCCCGGGGACTCGGACGCCGGAAGGCTGAGGGTGGTCACGGTCGGCTCCTGGTCTCAGAGATCGTGGATGGGTGGCTTCTCAAGGGTGCGCGGCTCGGAACGACGGGCACCGCGCCGATGGGCCTGGTGTGGCGGCGCCGTCGGCGGACATCCGCCGGCTCCCCGTCTCACGAGTGCGGTGGCCACCCGCCCTCACGGGGCCGGGTGCCTTCCACGGCGCCGGTGCGGCGAGCGGCGACGCCGGCCGGGTCGCGCGCCGCCAAGCGGCGCGCGACCCGGTGGGCGTTTCCGGTCACAGTACTAGGCTCTCAGGTGAGTACGCCTCCGGGCAGGTCGATCGCGTCGAGGTCGAGAGCCGCCGCGACCTGCCGCAACGACTCCGCGCGCTGCGCCTCGTACAGCTCGGTGGGCTCCTGGACCTGGCGGCCGATCGCGTCGGACATCCACTCGGCGTCTCGGTGGACACCGCCGCCGGTGTCCGTCACAGCCCCGGGGCCGGTGAGGTTGGACGAGAAGATGCCGGCCGCGGAACGAGGCAGGAAGTCCTCGTAGACGACGGGACGCGGTACGACCCAGCCGTCCGCGAGCAGCTGTGATAGGGCGGCGGAGGGGGCCACGCCGTCCAAGGCCCTGGTGCTGTTGATCTCGTAGGTGAAGAAGGCCAGGTCCCCGGCCGCCAGTTCCTGCTCGGTGCGGGGCATGTGGTCCGACCAGACCTGCCGCGCCACGTCCTGACGCCGAGCCGACGTCGATTCGGCGTGCCTGCGGTCCACCTCCGCCACCAGGGCGCTGTACAGACTCCGTCCCGCGGTGGTCAGCGCGATACCGCGTGCCTCGACCTCGCCGAAGCGAACGCGCAGTTCGCCGGGGCGGACGGTGCCGTCCGCGTCACGGAGCCGGCGGGGCTCGGCCAGGGCGCGGAAGGACGTCTGACGCAGGAGCACGTCAGGTCCGTCCCATCGCGGCGGCCCCTGGATCTCGTCGATCATCTCGATGCCCCGGCGGGTCATCTGCCGGTACAGCTCGTCGATGTCGAGGACACGCGGGGTGAGGTGGTTGATGTGCGTGGTGGTGACTCCACCGATGTCGGCGGCGACACTTGAGACGGCTTCGAGCTCCTGGTACCAGCCGCGGTCGACCGGGGCGTCCGACAGGGCGAACGCGCCGACCGCCAGCTCAAGGAAGCGGGCGGCGCGGCCGGTGTCGAGACCGCCGTCCGCCTCCGCGGAATCCGCCAGGGCCAGCAACTCGTCCGGGAACAGCCGCCGGCGGGAGAGGAACGTGTTCAGACGCTCCGCGAGGTCGGCGTCGAAGAATCTCCGGTCCTCGGGCACGAGCAGCGAGACGAAGACCCGGAAGGGGTTCCTCGCCAGTTCCGGCGCGGTGATCGGCCGGAACGCCGTCGAGACGACGGGGATGGGAGACGGCGCGGCGTCCCGGAGGTCGTAGAAGCCCGTGGGGCTCATCCCCAGCGCGCCGAAGATCCGGGCCACCTGAGCGAGCTCGGCGGGCGTCCCGACCCGGATCGCCCCGTGCCGCTCCGCGGTGACCCTGCCGATCGATCCGAGCCTTTCGGCACCGGCTCCCCGCTCGGCGAGCACCTGCCCGTTCACCTGCTGCGACACGTCGACAAGCGTCGCGTAGGCGGGCACCTCCGTGCCGTAGAGGCCGGACAGCCTGCGGGCGAACTCGGCTCTGAGGCGCCAGGTCTCAAGGTATGTCATGCCGCGTGCTCCAGCCCGTCGAGACCCTTCCCCATCCCCCGCGTCCTGTTGTCCAGGACGGGAACGCCGTGCCTTTCGGACCTGTGGCCGGAGACGCGGACCACCTTCTTGGAACCCCAGCCGTTCATCGAGGGGTAGAACTCGGACACTTCAACTCCTTCGCGGCGGTGTTGGACAACCGCGCATCCCAAGGATCACTGACCCTGCGAGCTGGGCCAAGGCCGCGAGCGTGCGATCTGGCTGTTCCCAGACCTAGGAAAGCTGGTGCTGCGCGTGACGATCCGAGGGCTCGTCACGTCCGTCTCCCCTTCCGCGCGCTGAGCTGAGGTCATCGGCCCTAAAGCCACACCGGTTCCAGGGGGTCGCCGACGGCCGGATCGTGGTGAGGGAGATGGCGGGTCCCGTCCCGTGGTTCGCCGGACGGGACGACAATCTCGTCCACCGGTCGGAGTTCGGCCACGGCGGCCGTTTCGCCGTGGTGGTGGGGTGCCCGGCGGCGTCAGCTCGCGAGTGGCGGAAGCTCTGAGGTGAGCCACGGGAGGATGACCGGAAGAACCTGGTCCGCCTGCATGGCCCGCATGTGGTCGAGGCCGTCGAGGACCCGCACGTCCCAGCCGAGTCGTTCGAGCTCCGCGCGCCGTTCCAGGATCGGTCCGGCGATGTTCACCTGGACGTCTCCCCACTTCGGTCCGTAGTCGATCCTGTCGGCCGATCCGGCGAAGCACAACCTGGGGCAGGTGATCCGGCTCTGGGCGGCTCGGTCGTCGAAGCGCTGAAGCGCCTGGTAGAGCGTGACGAACTGGCGGGTCTGGTCCTGCGACATGGACACGGTGACGTTCGACCAGTCGCCCGCCTCCGCCGGTTGGGTGGACGGAGGGTTTCGCTGGGTGGACGGCGGGGTCCGCGCCTCGACGGCCATCCGGTGGGTCGCGGCGGTGACTTTGAGCATTGCCTCGTAGGGGCCGCCGACGGGCGGGAAGCCCCCCATGACGAGTGCTGTGAGGCGGTCGGTGCGGATGGCGAGCTGCATGCCGGCCATGGCCAGCCAGGAATATCCGTAGTAGGCGAAGTCGCCGGCGCCGGCCGCGTCGGCGACGGCGAGCAGATCATGGGCGACGGCGTCCGGGGTGAGCGTGTCGGCTTTCGGCACGCTCAGGATGTGTCCCTCGTAGTCGAAGGCGATGGTTCGAAACCCGTCCCTCAGCCCGGTGACCAGGGAGTGGCCGAGAGAAGGGTCGGCGCCCCATTTGCGCATCTCCTCGGCTTTCGGGCCTTCGTCCGCCGGCTCGGGGTTCACCGGAACCAGGACGGCCGGTCCGTCGCCGTGGATCTCGATCTCGATCGTGCGTCCGTCGTGAAGTGTCGCGGATGGCATTGGGCGTCCTCTCAAGAGCCCCGGCGGGCCCCGGCCAGCATCTCTATATGACGTAAGCTATTGCTGTCCGAGCACAATACCTTATCTCGTAAGGAGTTGCGTGGTGGTTGTCTACGCCGGCCAGGGTGACGCGCGGAGAACGCTGGCGCTGCTGTGGCGCACCTCGGCACCTGAAGGCGCCCGTACGGCCCCCGGTCCCAAGCCCGCCCTGACGGTGGACGCCATCGTGGACGCCGCGATCGCGGTGGCCGACGCCGCCACGATGGACGGCCTGTCCATGCGGGCGGTCGGCGAAAGGTTCGGCCGCACCGCCATGTCGCTGTACACGTACGTGCCGACCAAGCGAGAACTGATCGACCTGATGTACGACCAGGCTCACGCGGAGATGCCCGCGGATCACGACCTGTCCGGCGGCTGGCGCGTCGGCGTGGAGTCCTGGGCGAACGAGCTGCGGGCCCTGTACCTACGTCACCCGTGGCTTCTCCAGGTGTCCCACGCGCGGCCGGTGCTCGGACCGCACGAGCAGGGTGTCCTTGAGTCCATCCTTCGCATCCTCAAGGAGACGGGACTGGAGCCGACGGTGGTCCGATCGGTCGTCGGCTCCCTCTTCAGCCTGGTCCGCGGTGCGGCGCGGTCCGTGGTGGAAGCCGGGTCGGCCGCCGGCACGACAGGAACCTCCGACGCGGAGTGGTGGGCACTTCGCGGGAGTCTCCTCAGGCAAATCGTCCCCGATTTCGACCGGCGATTCCCGCTGTCGACCCGGCTCTCCGCGGAGGAGCCGCAGCCGTCATCGGCTGAGGGGACGCCGCGCTGGGAGCGAGAGGCCCGGGAGGCGTTCACCGGAGGCGTGAACATCCTGCTCGACGGCGTCGAGTCGAGAGCGCGGCGCCGGGCACACTGATTTGACCGCGTCCCACACGGTGTCGGCGGAGAGCCGCGGCGCGGGATGCGGCCCGGAGCGGGAGCCGTACCGCTACGGCTCCCGCCTGGTGGTCAGCCGGGGTGGTGAGCGCTGGGCCGGTCACCGCCTCGTGCGTGGTGCGCCCCCCGGCCGAAGGGGGCCGTGTCGCTCAGCGGTTGGTCCACAGGTGCCAGAGCCAGTCCCCCTCGGAGCAGGTGTAGTGATCCCAGTGGCCCCGGTCGATTCCGCCCTGGCCGGCCGTCACGCAGTTGGAGTGGGTCCTGTACCAGTCGCGATACACGTTGTCGCCGGCGGGCACCTGGCCGACCGTGCCGGCGGTCGCGGTCGCGGTCGCGGTGGCGGCGTGGGCGGGGGCCGAGAGGGCCGCCGGCGCGGCGAGCAGGGCGGCCGTCGCGAGTGCCGCGGTCCCGGCCCTCAGTGCTGGCTTGATCATGAGATACCTCTCCGTGGGGGAGTGTTTACCGCAATCACAGTACGCCATCAAGTCGTTACTTTGTGTATAAATAAAGGTCTCGGTGGAGCCGAGTGCCGCCCGTGGCCGCGAGACGCGGATGGGGCCTCGGCGGCCGCGGTCACCGGCCTGTCACCCGTCCCGCCGGCCGTCTCGCCCGTCGCCGGGCCGGAGGTTCCGGTAGGAGGCGGGCCGGGCGTCGAAGCGGACGGCCTGGAGGCGGTCGGCGGCGGGGCGGTCCAGCAGTGTGACACCGGCGGCGGGGGGGAGGGCGCCGGTGCGGGCGCGGGTGACGAGCACCTGCCAGCGACGGCAGTGCCGGGCGAAGGTGGCGGCGGTGACCACCCGGCCCCGGGAGATCTGCCCCTCGCGTGCGGCCCTCGGCTCCACGTCCAGCAGGATCAGGTGGACCTCGCCGCCGACCCGGCGGGCCAGCCAGGCGAAGCCGTACAGGATGTGCGACCAGGTGCCCCGGGTGTGCGCGACGACGCCGTGACCGGCCACCAGCGCCCGCGCGATCCGCCACACGTGCGTGATGTGCACCAGCGGGGTGCGGGCCCTTGGCGGGATCGCGCCCAGATAGCGGGCCCACCAGTTGCGCGACTGCCGGGAGTCGATCACCCGCACCTCCCCGGCGGGGAACGGCTCCCGCTCGTCACCGCTCAACCCGTACAGCCGGTCCAGCAGGGTGCTCTTGCCCGCGCCGGGAAGCCCGGCGAGCAGCACCAGCGTGCGGGGCGGGTAGGTCAGGACCGTGACGGTGTCCCCGGGCGGGCGGGCCGGGACGGCGGGCGTCGTACCGCCGGTGGTCGCGCCGGTGGTGCGGGAAAGTCGGTCTGCGGACATGCCGGCTCCTCGAATGACTCGGTCATCCGAGGTCTCCTTCACCCGCGCCTCGCGGGTGACCGCCCGGGGGCGCCGCAGGGCGCCCGTACTGACCGGGGCGGTTCTTGGGAAGTACTCCCCTCGCGGGTACAGGCTAGGGGACGTTCGGCCCCCGCTCCACCTGTTGGCCGGATCCGCCCCGCTACTGTCCCCATACTGGGATGAACATGTAACTCTGTGCTCCGACCGGGCGTGTCTTTGTCGTCCATATATTATTAATATTAATAATATATGGACTTTATGCCCTTTTGGGGCATTTTTCCCTTCTCCTGTGTGCGGACCGCCTCCTGCCGCCGCCTCGGCGTGTGTCTCGCGCCCGCGGCGTTCTCAGCGCAGCGCCGCCGCCTCGGCGGCCAGTTTCTCGATGCGCGCGTAGTCGCCGGCGGCGAGCGCGTCGGCGGGGGTGAGCCAGGTTCCGCCCACACAGCCGACGTTCGGCAGCGCGAGGTAGTCGGGGGCCGTCGCCGGCCTGATCCCGCCCGTCGGGCAGAACCGGACGTCGGGCAGCGGGCCGCCGAGCGCCCTCAGGTACGGCAGGCCCCCGGCGGCCTCGGCCGGGAAGAACTTCATCTCGGTCAGCCCGCGCTCCGCCAGCGCCAGCGCCTCCGACGCGGTCGCCACACCGGGCAGGAACGGCAGGCCGCAGCCCTTCATGGCGTCCACCAGCCCGGCCGTACTGCCCGGGCTGACCAGGAAGGCGGCCCCGGCCGCCACGGCCGCGGCGACGTCGGCCGGGGTCCGGACGGTTCCGGCGCCGACCACCGCCCCCGGCACCTCGGCGGCGATCCGCTCGACGGCCCGCAGCGCGCCGGCCGTGCGGAGGGTGACCTCGATCGCCGGCAGGCCGCCCGCCAGCAGGGCGCGGGCCAGGGGAACCGCTGTCTCCGGGTCGTCGATCACGACGACGGGGATCACCGGGGCGATGTCCAGCAGGCTCATGTGTACTCCATACTCGGCGTGTCCGGCGGGGCGCCGGTCCGGCCGCGCCGCCACGCCGGCAGAGGCGGGCTGGGCGGCCACGGCCGGGGTGGTGGCGATGCCGGGCGGTGGTCGTTCGGTGTCGGGGTGGTCTCGGACCGGCGGCGGAGGTCGCTGGAACGGGCCAGGTCCACCATATGGGGCGGCACACCGCCGCCCAAGCCGCACGGCTCGGTGATCAGGCCGGACCGGGCGCCGGTCCCGCGAGGTTCGCGGCGCTCTCGGCGTGGCCGTTCAGGGCGAAGATCCCGGCGCCGCGCTCGGCGGGCCCCGCCGTACGGCGGAAGACGGCGAAGAGCTCGCGGCCGGTGCCCGTCCACTGGGCGTCGGTGAGCGGCGCCCCCCGCGGTGTACGGGTGGCCAGTTCCTCGGCGGGGACCAGCAGTTCCAGGGTGCCCGCGATGGAGTCGAGGCGGATCGGGTCGCCGTCCAGGACGAGGGCGATCGGACCGCCGCAGGCGGCCTCGGGGGACAGGTGGATGGCCGCCGGGACCTTGCCCGAGGCCCCGGACATCCGGCCGTCGGTGACGATCGCCACCCGCTGGCCCCGGTCCAGCAGTACCGCCAGCGGCGGTGTGAGCTTGTGCAGCTCGGGCATGCCGTTCGCGCTCGGCCCCTGGTAGCGGATGACCGCCACGAAGTCCTGGCCGTCCAACTCGCCCGACTCGAAGGCGCGCAGCAGCTCCAGCTGGTCGTCGAAGACCTTCGCCGGGGCCTCGACGACCAGGTGTTCCTCCCGGACCGCGGAGACCTTGCCGACCGCGCGCCCCAGGTTGCCGTCGAGCATGTGGATACCCCCGTCGGGGGAGAAGGCGTCCGAGACGGGACGGAGCACCTCCGGGTCGGTGCTGCCGCCGGTCCGTTCCCGCCAGACGGGTTCGCCGTTCTTGAGTGTGACGGCCGACCGGTAGTGTCCCAGCCCGCGGCCGGCGATCGTCAGCACGTCGGCGTGGAGCAGTCCGGCGTCCAGCAGCTCGCCGATCAGCACCTGCATGCCACCCGCGGCCTGGAAGTGGTTGACGTCGGCCTGGCCGTTGGGATAGATGCGGGTGAGCAGCGGCACCGCCTTCGACAGCGCGGCCAGGTCGTCCCAGAGCAACTCGATGCCCGCCGCGGCGGCGATCGCGACGAGATGCATGGTGTGGTTCGTCGAACCGCCGGTGGCCAGCAGCGCCACGCAGGCGTTGACGATCGCCCGCTCGTCGACGACCTCGCCGGCGGGGGTGTACTCGCCGCCGTGCACGGTGATCTCGACCGCCCGCCTGCCCGCTGCCTCCGTCAGGGCCTCGCGCAGTTCGGTGCGCGGGTTGACGAAGGTCGCCCCCGGCAGGTGCAGGCCCATGACCTCGATCATGACCTGGTTGGAGTTGGCGGTGCCGTAGAAGGTGCAGGTGCCGGGGGAGTGGTAGGACCGCGACTCGGCGTCGAGCAGTTCGGGCTTGCCGACCTTGCCCTCGGCGAACAGCTGCCGGGTGCGGGCCTTGACCTTGTTGGGCAGGCCGGAGGTCATCGGTCCCGCGGGGACGAACACCGCCGGCAGATGGCCGAAGTGCAGCGCGCCGATCAGCAGGCCCGGCACGATCTTGTCGCAGACCCCCAGCATGAGGGAGGCGTCGAACATGTCGTGTGAGAGGGCGATCGCGGTGGACATGGCGATGACCTCGCGGCTGTAGAGCGACAGCTCCATGCCGGCACGGCCCTGCGTGATGCCGTCGCACATCGCGGGCACCCCGCCGGCGAACTGCGCGACGCCGCCCGCCCTCCGCACCGCCGCCTTGAGGATCGGCGGATAGGTCTCGTACGGCTGGTGCGCCGACAGCATGTCGTTGTAGCTCGACACGATCGCCACGCCCGGCTTCACGCCGGCCCGCAGGTCCCGTCTGTCGGACCCCGCCGCGGCGGCGAAGCCGTGGGCCAGGTTGGCGCAGCCCAGGCCGGCCCGCGCGGGTCCGCGCCGGCGGGCCGCCTCGGCCTCGGCGTGGAGCCGGGCCAGATAGGCGGTGCGGGCGGCGTGGCTGCGCGCGATCAGGCGGTCGGTGATCTCCTGGATGACGGGGTTCATCCGGCCCTCTCCATCGTCGTCTCGGTCGTGGTCTGTGGTTTCGCGTCCGTCTTCGTGCCTGGCTCCGTGCCCTGCCGGGTTGTTCACGCGAGGTTCTCCCCATGCCAGGCGCGGCCGCTGCGGGCCACGAGCTCGTGGGCCCCCGCCGGGCCGGAGCTGCCCGCCGGGTACGGCTCGGGCGTCATGCCGCCCGACTCCCACTCGCTGATGATCGGGTCGATCCACCGCCAGGCGGCCTCCACCTCGTCACGCCGCATGAACAGCGTCGGGGTGCCGGTGAGGACGTCCATGAGCAGCCGTTCGTAGGCCTCGGGCACCCGGGCGGTGAAGGTTTCGGCGAAGCTCAGGCTGAGCGGGACCGGCTTGAGCGCCACCTCGCCCGCGCCCGGCTCCTTGGCCATGAGGTGCAGCCGGATACCCTCGCTCGGCTGCAGCCTGAGCACCAGCCGGTTGGGCGCGCTGCCGGGAAAGATCGAATGGGGCACGTCCTTGAACTGCACCACGATCTCCGAGCACCTGTACGGCATGCGCTTGCCGGTGCGCAGGTAGAACGGCACGCCCGCCCAGCGCCAGTTCCGCACCTCGGCGCGGAGCGCGGCGAAGGTCTCCACCCGGTGCGAGGCCCCGGTGGGGGCGGTGCTGCCGGGCTCGTCGAGATATCCCGGGACCCGGACGCCGCCGGACTCCCCGGCGGTGTACTGGCCCCGGACCGCGAAGCGGTCCACCTCGCCGCCGACGATGGGCCGCAGCGCCCGCAGGACCTTGACCTTCTCGTCGCGGATGGACTCGCGGTGGTTGCGGGCCGGCGGCTCCATGGCGACCAGGCAGAGCAGCTGGAGCAGGTGGTTCTGCACCATGTCGCGGAGCGCGCCCGCGTGATCGTAGTAGCCCCGGCGGCCGGGGGTGCCCACGGTCTCGGCGGCTGTGATCTGGACGTGGTCGATCCAGAGGGAGTTCCAGATCGGCTCCAGGAACGTGTTGGCGAAGCGGAGCACGAGGAGGTTCTGCACCGTCTCCTTGCCCAGGTAGTGGTCGATGCGGTAGATCTGCCGCTCGTCGAAGATGGCGCCGACCTCGTCGTTGATGCGCTGCGCGCTGGCCAGGTCGCGGCCGAGCGGTTTCTCCAGCACCACCCGCGCGGCGGGGGTGACCAGCCCGGCCCGGTGCAGCTCCCGGCAGAACGGGCCGAACGTCATGGGCGGGCTGGCCAGGTAGAACACCCGGTTGTGGTGCTCGCGGCCGGCGAGCAGGCCGGTGATCCTCGCCCAGCCCGTCGTGTCCTCGCCGCCGATGTCGACGGAGACGTGGTGCAGCCGGCCGAGGAAGCGCCGCCAGAGGTCCGGGTCGTCCACCGGTACGGAGCCTCGGACCTCGGCGTCCGCCTTGCCGCGGAAGTCGGCGTCGTCGAGCCCGCCCCGCGACATCGCGATGACGCGGGTGGTGGGGGAGAGGCGGCCGTCGCGGTCGCAGTGGTAGAGCGCGGGGAGGAGCTTCCGCATGGAGAGGTCGCCTGTCCCGCCGAAGATGATCAGGTCGGCGGACTGCGGGGGCTCGGACATGGAACATGCTCCGTGGTGATCTACCGGAATCAGGGATGGATCGGACAGTATCCATATCTTGTGCTCTACACAAGCGAAGTTTTGTTATTCAAGATGAGAAAGTCTGTACTTTTCATCTCGCAAGGGGGTGTGGTTCACTTGGCGGATGCCCCGACGTCCCGCTGCCGCGCTCGCCACCAGCGGCGAGGTGCTCCGTCTCATTCGCACCGGCGAGGCCGTTACCCGCGCGGACATCGGGCGGGTCACCGGTCTGTCCCGGCCCGCCGTCTCCCTGCGCGTCACCGAGTTGCTGGACCGGCGCCTCGTGGTGGAGGACAGCGAGGGCCCCTCCACCGGCGGACGTCCGCCCGCCCGCCTGGCCTTCAACGCCTCCGGCGGCGTCGTGCTGGTCGCCTCGCTGGGCGCGAGCAGGGCGCAGATCGCCGTGTGCGACCTCGCGGGGAGCGAGCTGGTCCGCGCCGATCTGGAAGTCGACGTCGAGGAGGGGCCGGACGTCGTCCTTCCCCTGGTCATGCGGACCTGGGACGAGCTGCTCGGTGACCGGCCGGTCTCCCGGGTGCGCGGGGTCGGCCTGGGGGTCCCCGCCACGGTCGAGTTCGCGGCCGGCCGTACCGAGAGTGCCCGCATCATGGCGAGCTGGACCGGGGTCGCCGTCCCGCCGATCATCGCCGAGCGCTTTCCCGCCCCCGTCTTCCTCGACAACGACGTCAACGTCATCGCGATCGGCGAGCACCACGCCGTCTACGCCGGTGACGTCGACGACCTGCTCTTCGTCAAGGTCTCGACGCGGATCGGCTCCGGCGTCATCGCGGGTGGCGAGATCCTGCGCGGCGCTCTGGGCGCGGCCGGGGAGATAGGGCACATCCCGGTCCGTGACGGCGGAGGGGTGCTGTGCCGCTGTGGCAACATCGACTGCGTCGACTCGGTGGCCAGCGGCACCGCGATCCTGCGAGACCTACGTGCCCGGGGACACGAGGTGAGGACCCTGGCCGACGTGGTGAGCCTGGTGCGGGCGGGCGACGCCGAGACCATGACGGTCGTCCGCGACGCCGCGCGGATGCTGGGAGAGGTCGTGGCCAGTGCGGTCAACCTCCTCAACCCGGCCGTGGTGGTCCTGGGGGGCGACGTGGTCGAGTCCTTCCAGCCCCTGCTGTCCGGCGTGCGCGAGGTCGTCCACCGCCGCTCGACGGCCCTGTCCACCCGCAACCTGCGGATCGAGCGGAGCCGCCTCGGTCCCCGGGCCGGGATCGTCGGCTGCGCGCACATGGTCCTCGACCACATCCTCTCGCCCGAGGCCGTCGACGCGATCGGGTGAGCTCACGGACTTCCGGTGGCCCGCCTCGGGCGATCTCGTGCGATCCGCGGCGTAGACCCGCGGGGACCTCGCGGCTCCCTCAGCCCGCCTCGGTCGTCGTGTCGCGGGGAGCCCGGGACTGGCGGCGGATCGCCAGGCAGATGTCCACGATCGCGATCACCCCGAGCACCGCCATGACGACGGCCAGCCACTTGATGCCGGCCACCAGGCCGAGAACACCGACGCCGATGATCGCCACCAGCGCGAAAGAGCCCAGACGGATGTGGACGACGTCTCGGGGTGTGGCGCGGACCATGGGCTTGCCTGTCGGCGACGTCCGCTCCGGCTGTCCTTCGGGAGTCAATGTTCTCCTCCTTCGTTCAGGCGCATCCCCGTACCCGGATGCCTTGTCGTCATGCGCCCCGCTGTTCCCCGGCGTTCCCCGGCACGGGGGCGGCGTGACCTCCCTCGCGGGACCGGACAGGGCCGGAGGCCCGGAGTCCTCCCGTTGCGGGCGTCCCGCGGCGCAGGGGTGCGGGCGTACGGCGCGGGCCCCGAGCGCGGGGCTCGCGCCGCGTGTCCGCCGGAGGTCAGTCCTTGAAGGCGTCCTTGACCTTCTCCGTGCCTTCCTTCACCTTCTCCCCCGCCTGCTTGAGGTGACTCTTGCTCTGCTCGGCCCGGCCCTCGGCCTCCAGCCGCTCGTTGTCGGTGGCGCGACCGGCCCCCTCCTTGACCTTGCCCTTGAGCTCTTCGGCCTTGTTGCTGATCTTGTCGTCAGTACCCATAGCGTGATTCCTCCCCCTATGTGGCATTTTCTGCCGTGCAGTGGTATGTACTGTCCGAAGTCAGGGGCGGTAAACATGGGCCGCCCAGGTGCCCGGCTGTCCCCCGTCACGGCGGTCGTCGGGATCCGCGGAGCCGGCGCCGCCTCAGGCCATCAGGGTCTCGCCGATCCAGCCGTCGGCGGAGCAGCCCGGTGGGATGGCGAACACCGCCGACCCGATCGGCGTCGTCCACTCGTTGAGCAGGTCGGCCTCGGCCAGACTCCTCTGGATCGGCACGAACTGCCGGGTGACGTCCGCCTGGTAGGAGGCGAACAGCAGCCCGCAGTCGGAGTGTCCCTCGGGGGTGAGCCCCTCGTCGTAGTTGTAGACCCGGCGGAAGATCCGCAGGTTCGGGTCCCTGACGTGGGCCCGCCGGATGTGGGCGTACTCGGAGATGACCGGAAAACCGGTCGGCGTGACCCGGTCGAGGTCCGGCTCGTCGTGCTCAAGCCGTCCGGTCAGCGGGGCGCCGGTGTCCAGCCTGCGGCCCACCGAGAACTCCCTGGCCGTCCGGTCGGCGGCGTCCCACGTCTCCAGCTCCGTCCGGATGCGCCGGAGCACCAGCGTGGTGCCGCCGCGCAGCCACTGCGGGCCGTCGTTCACCCACACGGCCCGGTCGAAGCCGGGGGTGCCGGGCCTGGGGTTGACGGTCCCGTCGAGCTGGCCCATCAGGTTGCGCTGGGTCAGCCCCGGCGCCTGAGTCTGCGGGCTGTGCCGGAACCCTCGCTGGGTCCAGCGCACCCTGGCGAAGGACCGGGCGTCCTTGACCGTCATGCGCAGGGCGTGGGCCAGGGTGACGCCGTCGTCGGCGCAGATCTGCAGGAGCAGGTCCGTGCCGGCCCACCGCCCCTCCAGCCTGTCGACGGTGAACTTCGGGAGCGGGGCCACCGAGGCGGGGCGCCGCCCGGCCATCCCGGCCGCGGTGAACAGGCCGGGGCCGAAGCCGAAGGTGACGGTCAGCCGGGAGGGCAGCGCGGCCATCTCCGGCTCGGTGTCGGCCAGGGCCGGCCGCCCCTGGGTCAGGCGGCGCGCGTCGTCGGTGAGCAGGCGCATCATCCGGGCGATCGCCTCGCGGCCGGTGCCCGGCAGCAGGTCCAGGCCGACAAAGACGGCGTGGGCCTGCGGGATCGTGGCGACCCCTGCCTGGTGGGCGCCGTGGAAGGGCTCCACGGCCGAGCCGCCGGGAACCGCCCGGGGGGCGGTTTCCGAGACGGCCTGCCCGGCGGGGGAGAGGGACTGCTCCTGGGAGACCGACCGGCCGGGAGCGCACGCGGAGAGGGCGCCGGCCACCGTGGCGGCGCCCCCCGCGAGCAGTCCCCTGCGGGTCAGCTGGGGGTCTGGCATGACTTCCAATCCTCGGTCAGCCGTGGTCCTTGCCGGTGTGCGCGTCCGGCTGGTAGTTCTCCTTGCCGCCGGCGAAGTCCTTGCCGACCGCGGTGAACTCCAGGGTCTCGCCGCCCTTGAGGGTGAGGGTGAAGTCGATCTGCGCGCCGGGCTTCACCTCCTTGGTGACGCCCATGAGCATGATGTGGTCGCCGCCCGGCTGGAGACGGTGCGTGCCGCGGGCGGGGATGACGAACCCGCCGCCCTTCGGGCGCATCACCATCTTGCCGTTGTCGCCGACCACCTCGTGCAGCTCGATCCTCGGTGACAGGGGGGAGCGTCCGGAGACGACGACCATCTCGACGTCGGTGTTGTTGACCAGGGTGCCGAAGGCGGCGGTCATGCCCTTCTTGGTGGTCTTCACCCACGGGTCGGTGATCGCGAGCGGCGGTCCCTCGGCGGGCGCGCTCGGGGCGGCGGACGTGCTCGTGGCGCCCGGCGCCGCGGCCTTCTGCCCGGCCTGCTCGGTGGCCTGCCCGCCACAGGCGCTCACCGCCACGGTGGCGAGGACGGCCAGCAGGCCGGCCGGAAGAACACGACGAGTAATCATGAAAGGGCCTTTCCAGGTGTACGGCGCCGCGGCCGGAGCACTGCTCGACAAGCCGTCGGATACGCCGGAGAGATCGGGTGAAACGTCCGGCGCCGTGGTACGGCCCGGAGTGCCGGTAACAGTCGGTGAAAAGGGGGAGCGCGTCAGCGGAGGGCGACGCGTGGCCGCGGCGGGCCGCGCCGGTTCACCACGTGGCGCAGGAGCGCGGAGCGCAGGGCGCCGGGCGCGTCCGGACGGGCGTGTGCCGCGGCCCTTACCGGGGTATGGACGGGCTCGCCGGTCAGGATCGGTCCAAGTCGTGCGCCGAGCCGCCGCAGCAGGCCCCAGAGCAGGGCCTCGCCCCGGGCGAGCCAGAGCGCGGTCAGTCCGACGGCCCAGCAGTGCATGACCAGCATGGCGAGGCCGGGCACCAGCTGCGAGTGCGCGTGCCCGGCGGCGCTGTGCGGGACGGGCGGGTGCGCCGCGGTGAACAGCAGGTGGAGCGCCCCCTGGGTGCCCGCGAGCAGCGGGAGGATCATCCCCATGCCGCGCTCGCGTCCGGTCACCGCGAGCGCGGGGGCGAACACCAGTGCCAGCCCGGCCGCCGCGCTCCACACGGAGACCGCGCCCCCGGCGAACACGTGCGCGATCACGCCCAGCCCGAGGGCCACCACGGCGAAGGCCGAGGCGCGGGCGAGGCGGAAAAGGGCGGTCACCGGCATGATGCCGCAATCATCACACACGGTGGGGGTGCCCTCCAGAGCGGCGGGGGGCCGAGACCCCCGAGGGCCACCCGGGGAGGGAGGCGGCGACCAAGGCGACGTGGAGGCTTTTCCCGGCGGGAGGCGGTTCCGGGACCAGTCGGAAAGACCCCGCGAGGGCCGGGGCGGTGGAGCCGGGGTCAGGGGAGATCTCCGGTGCGGGTGCGGGTGAATTCACCGGCACTGCGCTGTCGGCGAAAAGCGCTTACGGCGAACACGACCAAATCACCGGACCGGAGCGCGTTATCGTCGCACTGATTCACCGTTCGTCAAATCTGGATATTGAGCAGGTGAAAGAGATGACAAATCCACAGGCCGTGGTTGAGGACCAGCTTTATCAGCGGTTGTTGCGCAAGCGGATCGTCGTGCTCGGGAGTGAGGTGAACGACGAGGTGGCCAACCGGATCTGCGGAGAGCTGCTGTTGCTCTCCGCAGACGACGACCGGCGGGACATCTCGCTCTACATCAACTCGCCGGGGGGCTCGGTGTCGGCCGGGATGGCCGTCTACGACGTGATGCACTACATCCCCAACGACGTCGTCACCGTCGGGATGGGCATCGCCGGCTCCATGGGACAGTTCCTGCTCTGCGCCGGCGCGCCCGGGAAACGGTACGCCCTGCCGCATGCCAGGGTCATCATGCACCAGCCGTCCGGCGGCCTCGGCGGCACCGCCGCCGACATCGCCATCCAGGCCGAGCAGATGCTCTACACCAAGCGGCTGATGCGGGAGCGGATCGCCTTTCACACCGGCCAGGCGCTGGAGCGTATCGAGGAGGACTGGGACCGTGACCGCTGGTTCACGGCCGCCGAGGCCAAGGACTACGGATTCGTCGACGAGGTCGTTCGCAACACACGCGAGGTGGTTCCGGAGAATCGCTGATTCGCTCTCAGGGTAATTCTCGCGGCTGATTTCGGCATACGGCATTCCGGCGTGTGGTGAGAATCGCGCCGGACAGCCGGACAGCCGGACAGCCGGACAGCCGGACAGCCGGACAGCCGGACAGCCGGACAGCCGGACAGCCGGACAGCCGGAGCCCGCCTCGCCGTCCACGGTGCGGCGGGCTCCCGGCGGGAGGGGATGACGGACGGTGCCGTGACCGACGGTGGTCCGGCGACGCCCCGGCGACGCCCCGGTGGCGGCCTCAGTGGCGGCAGAGCAGGCAGCTCAGGGCGTGTTCCAGCGACTCGGCGTCGGTCAGCGGAGCGGGCCAGGGCAGGCGGATCAGGGTGGGCCGGTCGGCGCCGGAGCGAATGGTCGCGCCGAAGCGATCGAGTTCCCAGAGCCAGACATCGTGGACCGGGGCGGGGAGCAGGGTGCGCAGAACGCTCTCCAACTGCCCCCTGTGAGCGTCGTTCACGTGGTGGAGCATGCGCTCGGCGGCGTCCATCAGGGGGTCGGGGCCGGCGCCGAGATACTCCTCGGCGTCCAGCACCCCGGACTCGGGGCCGGTGAGATAGATCACCTGGCCGACGTCGACCCGGAGCAGCCGTGGGCCGCCGGTGCCCTCCACAGCCTCGAACAGCGCCTCGTCCGGGCAGCGCTCGGCGATCGCCACCGCGGCCTCCCTGGCCTCGGCCCCCGTTACGGCCTGTGCCCAGCCCTGCACCTTGAGCAGGCCGCGCGGGGCCTCGAACCCGTCGAGCAGCCGGCCGGCGGTCAGGTCCACGGTGACCACCGGCTCCTCACGTATGTCGTGGAGCGGGTCTCCCGGCAGGACCAGCAGCACCGGGCGGCCGGCGGCGTCCACACCTCCTCTGGCGGGTGCCGCGGGCAGGTCGGCGCCGACAAGGGACACGTGGGTGGGGACGGCCGTGGCGGCCAGTGTGCGGACCCGCTCAGGGATCGGCGGAGCGGTGACGGGCTGCTGCATGGGCCGGTTCTCCTTGAGGTCGGGGGGCGCTGTGAGCTAAGGTTAGGTTTACCTAACTAAGGTAGACCTAATCATAGAGGAGTGACCATGCGCTACACCGGGCCGAAGGTTCGTCTGTCCCGCAGGGCGGGCGTCCCGCTGACCCGCAAGGCCGTCCGCTACTTTGAGGAGCGGCCCTACCCCCCGGGTGAGCACGGCCGCAAGACCAACCGGCGGCAGACCGGCGACTACGGGGTGCGGCTGATGGAGAAGCAGAAGCTGCGCTGGTACTACGACGTCTCCGAGCGGCAGATGCGCCGTTACTGGGACATGGCGCTGCGCGGCACCGGCCGCGCCGGGGCCGAGCTGGTCGTGCTGCTGGAGAGCCGCCTCGCCTCGCTCGTGCTGCGCGCGGGCCTCGCCCCCTCCATCTACGCGGCCCGGCAGTATGTCAACCACGGTCACATCACCGTGAACGGCCGCAAGGTCGACATTCCCAGCTACCTGGTCAAGCCCGGCCAGGTCATCTCGGTGCGGCAGAGGTCCCGGGCGATGCAGCCGTTCGTCGCCGCCGCCGAGGGTGTCTACGCCGACGAGCGGACCGCGGCCTACCTCGACGTCGACCACGCCGATCTCCGGTTCACGCTGACCGGCCGCCCGCTGCGCGAGCAGGTCGTCGTGCCGGTGGACGAGCAGCTCGTGGTGGAGTTCTACTCCCGCTGACCCGGGGGTTCCCCCTGCCGGACGCAGTAGCCGCCGACCCCGGACTCCAGCAGGCGGAAAGCGTGCTCGGCCTGCCCGCGCAGATCCGGGGTGATGGCGGTCATGCTCTCGCCCGCGAGCATGCGGCGGGCGCCGTACGTCATCAGCGTGTGCAAGGTCGCGCAGATCTGGCCGGCGACGAGCCCGGGGGTGAGGTCGTCGGGGTCGGCGTCGGCCTCGTCGGCCAGGGTCCGGGCCAGGGCCGCCTGCCGCAGCTCGTTCATCTCCCGCAGCCGGGCGACGAGGGCCGGGCTGGAGCCGACCATGCGGGCGAAGGCGTCGCTCCCCTCGTGGAGGCCGTACCGCCAGGCGCCGGTGTCCAGGGCGTCCAGGAAGTCGCGGCGCACCGCCTCCGCCGCGCCCTCTCCCGGCTCTCGCCGCCGCACGATCTCGCCGAGCAGCCCCACTATCTCGTCCTGCCGGTCGAACAGCAGGTCCTCCTTGGTGGAGAAGTAGTTGAAGACCGTGTTGACCGAGACGTCCGCCGCTCTGGCGACCTCGGCCACCGTCACGTTGTCGAAGCCTCGTGTCAGGAACAGCCCCGTCGCCGTGTCGGAGATGCGCAACCGGGTCTCCCGCTTCTTGCGCTCACGCAGGCCCTCACTCATACGGGTCATCCTATGAGGCGGGCTAAATTTTGACGTCACTCCAAAATTAGAGTTAATCTAAAAATGGAGGCGATCAAATGATCAAGACATCAGGTTTGAGCAAAACCTTCCCCGGCGGCGCCGACGCCGTCCGGGGCCTGGATCTCGCCGTCGAGGCGGGCGAGATCGTGGGCTTCCTCGGACCGAACGGCGCGGGAAAAACCACCGCCATGCGCATGCTGACCACGCTGCTGCGCCCCACCGGGGGCACCGCCACGGTCGCCGGGCACGATCTGCTCGCCGACCCCCGCGGCGTGAGGCGGCGCATCGGCTACGTGTCCCAGGGCGGCGCGATCGGTCCGGCCACCCCGGTGGGGGACGAGCTCGAACTCCACGCCCTGCTGTACGGCATGCGCCGGGCCGAGGCTCGCGAGCGTATCCGGGAGGTGCTGGAACGGTTCGAGCTCACCGGCCTGGAGGCCCGGCCGGGCGGCGCGCTCTCCGGTGGGCAGCGCCGCCGTTTCGACCTGGCGTTCGGCCTGGTCCACGGGCCGTCGCTGCTTTTCCTCGATGAGCCGACCACGGGCCTGGACCCGCAGAGCCGGGCCAACCTCTGGGAGCACATCCGGCGGCTGCGCGACAGGGAGGGCCTCACGGTCTTCCTCACCACCCACTATCTCGACGAGGCGGACACGCTCGCCGACCGTCTGTTCGTCATCGACCGCGGCGTGATCGTCGCCGAGGGCACCCCGGCCGAACTCAAAGGCGGCACCGGCACCCTCGACGACGCCTTCCTGGCCATCACCGGCCGCTCTCTGCGAGAGGACCGGCCGGTCAACGGCCCAGGACCGGGAGGTCCCGGTCAGGGCGGCGGATCCGCCGGCGCCGGGCCCGACGGAGACGCGCCCGCCGCGCGCCCGGTGGGCGGGGAGCGAGGGGTGGTCCGGTGAACACCGTGCTCCGCGACACCTGGTTCGTCTTCCGGCACAACACCCGGATCATGCTGCGGCAGAAGGTGGGCATCGCCTTCGGCGTCCTGCAGCCCATGCTCTACCTGGTGCTGTTCGGGCCGCTGTTCGCCACGATCGGCACCTGGGAGACGCTGATTCCCGGCCTGCTGATCCAGGTCACGCTGCTCAGCGCGGGCCTGGCCGGGTTCGGCGTCGTATTCGACGCCCGTTCGGGCGTGCTGGAGCGGCTGAGGGTCACTCCGGCGCACCGCGTCTCCCTGCTGCTGGGCCGGGTGCTGAGCAGTGCCCTGACGCTGCTGATTCAGTCGATCATGCTGATCGCCGCGGGCTACGCCTTCGGCCTGCGCGCGTGGCCGCCCGGCGTGCCGGCCGGCCTGGCGCTCATGACGCTGCTCGGGGTGAGCCTGGCCGCGCTCTCCAACGCGATCGCGCTGAACCTGAACCCCGAGGCGTTCGCCCCCGTCATGAGCACCGGGACAGTTCCGCTGATCCTGCTGTCGGGCGCGTTCCTGCCGATGTCCATGGCGCCCGGCTGGCTGGACGCGCTGTCGCGGATGACACCGTTCCGCTACGTGCTCGAAGCCGTACGGGACCTCTTCGACGGGCGGTACGCCACCTGGACGGTGGCGGCCGGGGTCGCGGTTACCCTGCTCCTGTCGGTCGTCTGCGTGACGGCGGGCACCCGTGTCTTCAACCGGGAGAACGCCTGACCGTACGGCCCGCCGCGCCGGGCACGAGCTGAGGGGCCGTGCCTAGCCCGGCGGGCCGTACGGTTCGATCCTCGGGTCGGCGTAGTGGCCGCCGCCCGCCGCCGGGTCGATCCGCCCGGCGGCCGTCTGTGTCACTCGCAGGGCGTACAGGTCCTGCTCGGGGTCGATGAGCACCAGGCCGTAGCCGGTGTCGACCTCCTCGTCCGACAGGCCCAGGCGGCGCATGGCCTGCGTGAGCGTCGCCGGGGACGGGAGCCGTACGGTAACGAGAACCATGTCCTCACGCTACGCGCATCTCCCTGCGGCGCAATGAGGCGAGCACTCCCAAGACGTCGACGACACCGTAGCCGTAGTCGTAGTCGAACCCGAAGTCGCCGCGGTCGTCGGCGGTACGGCGGAGCAGGGCGCGCAGCTGGGCGGGGGACAGGCGGGAGGCGGGCCAGCGGGTGCGGATGGCCGCGACCAGGCCGGCCGCGACCGGGCAGGCGGCCGAGGTGCCCGAGTCGGGCGAGTCGTCGCCGAACGCCCCGGAGCCGGAGAAGTGGGTGTAGGCGCAGACGTCCGGCTTGCGAGAGGTGAGGCGGCCTGGCCCCTGGGAGGAGTAGCCGACCCGCTCGCCGGCGGTGTCCACGCCGCCGATGGAGAGCACGCGCGGGTGGGAGTTGGCGCCCGAGATCGGGCGGTCCGGGTAGGCGCACCGTCTGTCCCGGCAGTCGCGCCCGCAGTTGCCTGCGGCGAACAGCACGTCGGCCCCGGCCTGCTCCAGGCTGGAGATGATCAGGTTGAACGGGTGGGCCGCGTTGTCGGAGTAGTTGCCGGGATGGCCGACCGGGAAGTCCCAGCGGGGGGAGAAGGAGCCCCAGCTGTTGCTGATGATCAGGGACCGGGACGACTCGGGCTGGGCGGCGAGCACGGTGCGCAGGTGTGCGAAGGCCGCGATCGCGTCCGAGAGCAGGCCGTCCATGGCCGAGCCACCCGCCCGCCGCGACAGCAGCACGGGGATGTCGATCAGGGAGGCCCGGGGGGCGGCGATGAGCGTGTCGAACGCGCACATCGTGCCGTGGTCCACCGGGAACTCGCCCGGCCGGCCGGTCACCCCGTCCGGCTTCCAGCTGCGCTGCGCGTCCAGGGTCAGGCTCCGGCCGGTGTGCCGGATGATGTGCGCGGCGTTGATGCCGGTGTCCACCACCGCCAGCGCGACGCCGGACCCGTCCAGGCCCTCCGCCTGGAGCTCGGTGACGCGCAGCAGGCGCTCCACGTCGTGCCAGTCGCCCACCGACGCGTCGCCGCCGCAGGTGAGGCCGGACTCGATCACCGGATCGGCGTGCACGCCCACGACGTCGGAGCGCATGCAGGGCAGCAGGGTGAGCCGGGTGGACAGCTCGTCGTCGGAGATCTCGCCCCGGACCATGACCGAGGCCTGGTCGGCGGCGAGGGAGAAGGTCGTCGACTGCCTCAGGGAGAAGGGGTCGCCCCCGGCGACGGGCACGGGGCGGGGCAGCGCGACCGGGATGAAGGAATGGTCCAGGACGACGCCGGGCAGGGGGTCGGAGACGTCGGCCGTGGTCGCGGTCACCCCCGGGTCGGCCACGGCCGCGACGACGTCCGGAGCTGGGCGGAGCTGGATCAGGACTCTCATGTACACCACCGAGGTTCGAGGGGAACGAATTCCACCACGTTCCTCCATCGGCATCGGCCCCGTCCACCCATACAAAATGCTGTTTACCAGCAACTATGCCTTCAATCTCCGCAAATCGCTGGCACTGATTTTCTTCCCTGAAGGGACGACGATCACTAGCGTTGGGCGACATGACCGCAGCGGCCGAGACGACGCCACCCCCGTGTTCCGATGTCCGCCCCACGCACTGGCTGGGTGTCCGGCCGAGGCTCATCGTGGCGAGCGCGTTCATGCTCTTCCTGGAGCTCGCGCTGATCCGGTGGACCGGCTCGAACATCGTGCACCTGAGCTACTTCACGAACTTCGTCCTGCTCGGTTCGTTCCTCGGGATCGGACTCGGCTTCCTCCGCGTCGGGCGCACGGCGCGGCAGCCGTACTACTCGCCCATCACGCTGGCCGTCCTCGTGCTGGTCGTCCTGTTCTTCCCGGTCACCGTGGACCGGCAGACCGAGGGGGTCCTGTACTGGACCAGCCTGAGCACCAGCGGGCCGCCGCCCTGGCTGATCCTGCCGGTGATCTTCACGGCGGCGGCGGTCGTGCTGATGGGCCCGGCCGAGCTGGTCGGGCGATGCTTTCCCGAGCTCGGCCGGCTGGAGGCGTACCGCTACGACCTGGTCGGCAGCCTCACCGGCATCGGGCTGTTCACCGCGCTGTCCTTTCTCGGAGCGCCCCCCGTCGTGTGGGGAGTGATCGCCGCGGCCGCCTACACGGTGCTGCTCCGGCCGCGTACGCCTCAGGGGCGGATCGCGCTGGCCGTCCCGTCGCTGGTCGTCGTCGCCGCGCTCGCGGCCGAGACGCTGACCGCGGGCGCGCTCTGGTCGCCGTACTACAAGGTGACCTACGACCGCTTCGACTGGCACGGCGTCCCGGTGATGGACATCCAGGTCAACGGCATCCCGCACCAGCAGGCCATCCCCGCGGCGAACCGGCTGGACTGGGAGCGGCAGTACGCCCTGCCGTACGAGCGGGCGGCGGCGCGGAGGCTGGACGACGTGCTGATCGTGGGAGCGGGCAGCGGCACCGACGTGGCGATCGCGCTGCGCAAGGGCGCCGGGCACGTGGACGCGGTGGAGATCGACCCCAAGCTCCGCGAACTCGGCGCGCTCCACCACCCGGACCGGCCCTACGACGACCCCAGGGTCACCACCGTCGTCACCGACGGCCGCGCCTTCCTCGAACGCACAGCCGGGAAGTACGACCTGATCCTGTTCGCGCTGCCCGACTCGCTCACCCTGGTCTCCGGGGCCGGTTCACTGCGGCTGGAGAGCTACCTGTTCACCCGGCAGGCCATGGAGGCGGCCAGGGACCACCTCAAGCCCGGCGGCACCTTCTCGATGTACAACTACTACCGGGAGAGCTGGCTGGTGGACCGGCTGGCCGCCACCATGCAGGCCGCCTTCGGCCACCGGCCGTGCGTGGACATCGTCAGCCAGGCCGGCCAGCAGGCCGTCATCACCGCGGGGCTCACCGCCGAGGCCCAGAGCTGCGGCGCCGAGTGGCCGGGGGCCACGGCCGGCACCCCGCCGCCGACCGGCGACGACCGGCCCTTCCTCTACCTGAGGGACCGTACGGTCCCCCAGATCTATCTCATCACCCTCGGCCTCATCCTGATCGTGAGCATGCTCGCGGTCCGGGTGGTCGCCGGGCCGTACACCCGGATGCGCCCCCATGCCGACCTGTTCCTGCTGGGTGTGGCGTTCCTGCTGCTGGAGACCAAGAGCGTGACCGGGTTCGCGCTGCTGTTCGGCACGACCTGGGTGGTGAACGCGATCGTGTTCGCCGGGGTGCTGGTCGCCGTGCTCGCCGCGGTGGAGGTGACCCGCCGCTTCAGGACCCCGCCGCTGCCCGTCATGTACGGCGTGCTCCTCGGCGGGCTGGTGCTGGCCTGGCTGGTGCCCGACTCCTGGCTGCTCGGCCTGCCGCTGCCGCTGCGGGCGTCGGCCGCGGTGGTGGTCGCGTTCCTGCCGATCTTCGCGGCCAACGTGGTGTTCGCCAAGCGCTTCGCCGGCTCGTCCGACGGCACGACGGCCTTCGGCGCGAACCTGCTGGGCGCGATGGTCGGCGGCTGCCTGGAGTATCTGGCGCTGGTCATCGGATACCAGGCCCTGCTGATCGTGGCGGGCGCGCTCTACCTCGGGGCCTTCGCCCTGCTGCCCAGGGCCGCGCGGGCCGCTCCGGCCGGCTGAGTCCCGCCGGCGGCACCGTGGCCCGGCTCCCCTGGACGAGGGGCCGGACCACGGTGCCGCAAGGGGTCAGAAGCCGCAGAGCTCACCGAGCGACTTGGCGGAGCCGTTGTTCGGGGTGGGTGTCTGGCGGGGGAGCGCCCTCGCGGTGCGGGTGGGCGAGGGGGTGGGCGTCGCGCCGCTCGCGCCGGGAGAGGCGGTCACCCCCGCGGCCTGGGCGCGGCGGGGCTGGACCGACTGCCGCAGCGCCCTGGCGGTGGCGGCCCGGATCTTCTGCCAGTCGGGGGAGCCGGAGTAGAACTCCGGCGGCACGAACTGGAGGCTGGTGATCCTGGCGTCCTTGACCCTCAGGCCGAGGGTGGCCAGGTGCTCCAGCAGTTCGCGGGGTATGTCGGTCTTGGCCATCTTCTTGGCCACATTTGCGATCTTGATGAAGTTGGCCAGGACCACCGAGGGGGTGGCCTGCTGCGCGAAGGCGCCGATGACGCAGCGCTGACGGCTCATCCGGGAGAAGTCGTCGCTGCCGACGCGGGAGCGGCCGTACCAGAGCGCCTCCTCGCCGGAGAGCGTCCGGTAGCCGGCCTTGATCGTGCCCGCGGTGCCGTAGAGACCACCCCACGGGACGTCGCGCTCCACCCGGATCCTCAGGCCGCCGATGGCGTCCACCAGGTGGGCGAAGCCGAACATGTTGACCAGGGCGTAATAGTCGATCTTCAGGTTGAGGGTGTAGCCGATCGCCTCCATGAGCGCCCTGGGCCCGCGCTGCCCCTCCTTGCCGGGCACGATCTCCGGGTGCTCCTCGGCGTACTGCCAGACCTCGTTGAGCAGGCCGCCGTTGGGCAGTTCACGCATGAAGCCGCCGGGGAACTGCCTGCCGAGCGGGCTGGTGGGCGGGAACCGGACGTGCTGCAGGTTGCGGGGCAGGCTGAACAGGACCGCGTTCCCGGTCGCGACGTGCACGCTGGCCACGGTCATGCTGTCGGTGCGGATGCCGTCCCGGTTGCCGGCTCCGTCACCGCCGACGAGCAGGAAGTTCACCCGCTCGCGCCCACCCCACGGGTCCCCGTGCCTGATGGGGGTGGCGGCAGGGTCCTCCGAGGCGCTCTGGAAGATGCTGTTGGCCGCGTCCTTGACGGTCAGCACGGTGCTGGCGGCCAGCGCGAACGGTGACGTCACCGCCACGCACAGCACGCCGACCGCGACGCCCGAGACGATCTGGCCTTTTCCGCTCAGCCGGTGGGGCCTGAGCGAGATGTAGGACGAGAGCACCAGCAGGAACCAGGCGACCGCGCCGACCCCGGCGAGGATCGCCCCGGCCAGCAGCGTGCCGTCCCGGGTCACGAAGCCCGCGTTCTCCGGGTCGGCCAGGATGACGGCGGACACCAGCCCGGTCGCCAGCAGTACGCCGAAGACGCCGAGCAGGATGTATCCGGTACGGCGCCGCCCCGAGCGCAGGTGGGCCGCGCCCGGCAGGATCACCGACAGCCCGGTCCAGCCGATGAGCGAGGCGGCCGTCAGCGGCTTGGCGAACCTGGGCCGGTTCCGGGAGGCCCGCCCGGCCTCTCGCACCCGCCTGTTCTCGCCGGCCGGTACGGTCTGCGCCGCCTGTCCGGCGGATGCGCCGGCGGATGTGCCGGGGGAGGTGGACGCGCCTGCGGAGTCGGCGCCGTCGTCCCCGTCGTGCCGCCGGGTGCGCCGTTTCCCGCCCTCGCCGGCGAGATCCCCCGAGTCTTGCCCTAGGCGCATCGCCACACCGCTTCCTGTACGTCCTGCCCCGGTCCACCTGGCAAGACAGCCAAGGTCCCCCGATTTCACGGAATTGGCAGGATTCTAGCCCCATACCTGGACATGACAGACAGATAACCAAGCTCAGGTTGCTGATCGCTTAACCTGCGGCGTCGAGGAGGGGGGGCCTGGCCGGGTGTCGTGGGGCGGTGTCCGTCCCTCGCGCCGTTCCCACGCCGTTCCCGCTTCCGCCCGGACGGCCGGCGGCCGTCGCCGGCCTCGGGGGATCTGTGACCTTGTCATATCGAACATCCGGTATATCGGGAAAAGTGGGATTCTTGTGGAATTCGGGGCGTAAGCCGACTGATTTATCATCCGTCACGGATGTCGCCTTATTCGGTTACATTCCGAAATCGTCCAAGGTGATCTCCGCGATGTGCAGGACCGCGCCGGGGCCCGTGTCCTAGCTTCGAAGTCATGAATCTGCAGCAGCTCCGCTATGTGGTCGCGACGGCGGAGCACCGCACCATGACCGACGCGGCCAGGTCGCTGTACATTGCCCAGCCTGCGCTTTCGCGCGCTATCCGGGACCTGGAACGAGAACTGGGGATGACGTTGTTCGCCCGGTCGGGACGTGGCGTGGTCGTCACGGCGCAGGGACGGCGGGTGGTCAAGCTGGCCAGGGAGGCGCTCGACGCCGTTCGCGAGATCGAGGCACTGTCCACCCAGGGCCATTTGTCCGAGGCGGAACTGCGCATCGCCTCGACCCCCAGCCTTGAGCCGGGACTGGCCGGACGGCTGCTTCCCGCCTATGTCGCCGAGCACCCCGGGGTGCGCGTCCACATCGTCCGCTGTGACGGACGGGACGGTGTGGTGAACGCCATCCGGGACCAGCGGGCCGACATCGGCCTGACGGACCTGCCCGTCCCCACCGACCTGGTCAGCCATCCGCTGGAACGCCAGGAGATCGTGCTGATCTCCCCGCCCGGCCTGGGCCTCCCCGATCCGGTGCCGATGACCGGGCTCAACGGCATGCGGCTGGTGCTGCCCGTCCCCGGCAGCGCCCGGCGCAGGGAGTTCGACGCGCTGTTCGCCAAGTACGGTGTCACCCCCGTGCCGGCCGTGCAGCTCGACGAGCGCGGCAACTGGCTGAACACGGTCCGCTCGGGTACGGCCTCCCTGCTCTGGTATCGCGGGATGGCCGAGCAGGCCGTCCGGGCCGGGCTGGTGGTCCGCTCCCTCGATCCCCCGGTCCGCAGGGTGATCGCCCTCGTCCACGCGCGACGGCGGCTGCCCCCCAGCGCCCAGGAGTTCCTCTCGGTGGCCGAAGGAGGGTCGGCCGCCTAGGAACACGCCGTGATTCACGGTCCCGACACCCACGGAGGCGGCGCAGGTGGGAGCGTCCGCCTCTCCGGCACCGGCCCGGCGGGCCCCGGGCGGACCCGGACGGGCCGGGCGGCCTCGGCTAGGCTCGGTGCCGATGACTATCCTGCGCCTGCGCGGCCGTGAGTTCCGGCCCGGCGAATTCGCGATCATGGCGGTGGTCAACCGCACCCCCGACTCCTTCTACGACAGGGGGAGGACCTACGGCTTCGGAGCCGCCCTGGAGGCGGTGGACCGGGCGGTCGCCGGTGGCGCGGACATCGTGGACATCGGCGGTGTCAAGGCGGGGCCGGGGGACGAGGTGGACCCCGCGGAGGAGATCCGCCGGGTGGCCGACCTGGTCGCGGCGGTCCGGGAACGTCATCCGCGGCTGATCGTCAGCGTCGACACCTGGCGGGCCGAGGTCGGCGAGGTCGTCGCACAGGCGGGCGCCGACCTGCTCAACGACACCTGGGGCGGGGTCGACCCGGCCCTGGCGGAGGTCGCGGCCAAGCACCGGATCGGGCTGGTCTGCGCGCACGCGGGAGGAGTCGTCCCCCGGACCCGTCCGCACCGCATCGCCTACGACGACGTGATGGCCGACGTCATCGGCCGCACCGTCGGCCTCGCGGAGCGTGCGGTCGCCGCCGGAGTCGCCGGGGAGTCGATCCTCATCGACCCCGCGCACGACTTCGGCAAGAACACCCGGCACTCCCTGGAGATCGGCCGCCGCCTGGGCGAGATGGTCGCCACCGGCTGGCCGGTGCTCGTCGCGGTCTCCAACAAGGACTTCGTCGGCGAGACCCTCGGCGGCCTCCCGGTCGACGAGCGTCACGCCGGAACCATCGCCACCCTGGCTATCTCGGCCTGGCAGGGGGCCAGGGTCTTCCGAGTCCACGACGCCGCCTCCGCCCGCACCGCGCTGGCCGTGGTGACCGAGCTGAGAGCCCGGACGCCGGAGCGGCCGGTCGTGGACGAGCCCCTCGGCGGGCGGGCGCCGAAACCGGAGTAGGAGGCCCGGGCGCCGACCTTGGTGGTGGCGCCCGCCGTGACGCCCCCGGGGGCCCGCGGGAGAGGCGCCGCGGACCCCGGTCAGGACAGCGGCAGCCGTACGACGGCCCGGAGGCCGGGGGAGGCGTCCTCCAGGTGGACCGCCCCGCCGTGGGCGTGCACCGTCTCCCGGACGATCGCCAGGCCCAGCCCGGCCCCGCCCTCGTCACGGCTGCGCGCGCTGTCCAGCCGGGTGAACCGGTCGAAGACCCTCTCCCGGTCGGGCTCGGGAATGCCGGGGCCGTCGTCGGTGACGGTGAGCACCGCGTCGGCGCCCTCGGCGCGCAGCTCCACGACCACCGGGGCGTTCGTGTGGCGCAGCGCGTTGTCCACCAGGTTGACCAGCACCCGCCCCAGATCCAGCGCGTCCCCGGTCACCACGATCCCCCCTCCGCCCCCCTCCCCGTCCTGGCCTCCGTTCCCGCCCCGGTCCCCGTCCCGCGCCTCTCCGAGGCCGTCCGGGATCCGCACCGTGACGGCCGCGCCGTACCGCTCGGCGGTCTGGGGGATCAGCCGGTCCAGCTCCACCGGCTCCCTGCGGCCACGGGTGCCGCCGCGCTCGTCCAGGCGGGCCAGCGCGAGCAGGTCCTCGGCGAGCCTGGCCAGGCGCATGGTGTCCTCCAGCACGCCCTCGGCCGTCTCCCGCCAGTCCTGACCCCGCGGATGCCCCAGCGCCACCTCCAGCTGGAGCCGGATGCTGGCCAGCGGGCTGCGCAGCTCGTGCGCCGCGTCGGAGACCAGGGCACGCTGGCGCGCGTCGGCCTTCTCCAGCCGGGCCAGCATGTCGTTGAGCGTGGTGGCGAGGCTGTGCACCTCGTCGCGCGCCTCGGGCACCGGCAGGCGGCGGGAGCGGGCGGTGTCGGTGATCTCGTCCGCGCCCCGGCGCAGCGCGGCGATGGGCCGCAACGTCCTGCCGATGACCATCCAGCTCGCCCCGGCCAGCAGCACCAGCAGCAGCGGCGTGCCGACCACCAGCACGTGACTGGCCGTGTTGATGCTGGTCTGCACCTCGCTGAAGGGCCGGGCGGCGATCACCGTCTGCCCGCGGTCGGCGCTGAGCGCCCGGACCCGCAGCATGTGCGGGATCCCGTACGGCTCGCCGTCCAGGAACCGGGCCTCGCCCAGGCGCACGGCCGAGGCCCGCTCCCCGGCGTTCAGCAGCGGCACCAGCCGGTCGGTGCCGACGGTGGCGTGGGTGATCCGCCCGGTACGGTCGATCACCTGCAGCAGCGTCCCGTCGGGCGAGGTCGTCTCGTCCGGCAGCCGCCCCGCGTCGGCCAGCGACACCGTGTCCCGCGCCCGCTGGTAGATCGTCCCGTCCACGGTGGCGAGCAGCGACCGGCCGAGCGCGCCGATCATCACGTAGGCCGAGACGACCAGGGCGAGCGCGAGCACGGCCGAGGCCACCACGGTCAGATGGAAGCGCAGGCTCCGCCGCCGCCACCAGCCGACCGTGCGACGCGCCGGGGGATCAGCCGCCATCGCCGGCCAGCCGGTATCCGGCCCCCCGCACGGTCCGCAGCGCGTTCCTGGAGAACGGCACGTCGATCTTGCGGCGCAGGTACCCCACGTAGACCTCGACCACGTTGGGGTCGGTGTCGAAGGTGTCCCAGACGTGCTCCAGGATCTCCGTCTTGGAGACCACCTCGTCGTGGCGGCGCATCAGATACTCCAGGAGCGCGAACTCCCTGGGGGTCAGCTCCACCGGCTGGTGCCCCCTGAGGACCCGCCGCCGCGCGGGATCCAGCGACAGGTCCCCGGCCCGCAGTACGGCGGGGCGCCGGCTCGCGCCGCGGCGCAGCAGCGCCCTCAGCCTGGCCACCAGCACGACGTAGGAGAACGGCTTGGTCAGGTAGTCGTCGGCGCCCAGGTCGAGCCCGTCGGCCATGTCGTACTCGCCGTCCTTGGCCGACAGCATCAGGATCGGCACCCAGTTCTTCTCGGCCCGCAGCTGTTTGCAGACGTTGTAGCCGGAGATCCTGGGCAGCATGATGTCCAGCACGACCACGTCGTAGTCGCCGTGCCTGGCCAGATGCAGGCCGTCCTCGCCGTCGTGCGCGAGATCGACCGCGAATCCCTCGGCCCGCAGCCCGCGCTGGAGCGCCGAGGCCATCCGCCGTTCGTCCTCCACGACGAGAACCCGCATCCCCCACCACCTCCGTCGATACGGCCCCATCCTGGGCCACCCGGCCTGAGAGACGGCTGAGAACCCTGTGAGCCCTCTCAGTCTGTCTCAGCTCCGGCACAGGACCGTTCACGCAGGCTGCGAAGAACAGTGATCGACGGCATACCGTGAGGGGATGACATGTCAGAGCAAACGCGACGAGGTCGCGCCGTGAGGTGGGGGGTGCCGGTGGCCGCGATAGCCATGGTCGCGGGGGCCGTCGGCGCGGGCCCGGTCATCGCCGCGGTCCAGGGGGACCCGGTGCTGCCCGAGCGCACCGCCGAGCAGCTGCTCGCCGACGCGGCCCAGGCCGCCGGGTCCGGCCTGAGACCGATGTCGGGCACCGTGATGCAGACCGCCTCCCTCGGCCTGCCGGCGCTGCCGCAGGTGGCGGGTATGGGCGGCACCTCGCCCGCCGCCCTGCTGGCGGGTTCGCACGAACTCAAGGTCTGGTACGGCGGCGCCGACCGGCTCCGGCTCGCCCTGCCGGGGAGGATGAGCGAGACCGACCTGATCGTCAACGGCGACCAGGTCTGGCTCTGGGAGAGCGACGCCGACAAGGCCACCCGGATCACCGGCGGAACCGGGCGCGTGCCCGTCGGACCGGAGCACGCCCTGCCCGCGGCGATGACCCCGCAGCAGCTCGCCGGGGAGGTGCTGCGGAAGGCCGGCCCCGACACCGTGGTCGGCGTCACCAACACCGAGCGGGTCGCCGGCCGCCCGGCATACCAGCTGGTCCTCACCCCCAAGGACGGCTCCTCCCTGATCAGGGAGGTCAAGCTGGCGCTAGACGGGGAGACGTTCGTACCGCTGCGTGTCCAGGTCTACGCCAGGAGCGCGGCCGAACCGGCCTTCGAGATCGGTTTCACCTCCGTCACCTTCACCCCGCCGGCCCCGGACAACTTCACCTTCACCCCGCCCGCGGGCACGAAGGTCGAGGAGAAGTCCCTCGCCGACGCCGGCCGGATGCTGGAGGCCAGGCAGGAGAGGGCCGAGGGACTCAAGGACAGGGTCAAGACCGTCGGCGTCGGCTGGACCTCGGTGGCGGTGCTCCCCTTCTCCGCGCGAGACCTCGGCGCCCAGGTGGAGCGGGGGCGGGGCGGGCGGCCCGGCGGACAGGACGCGAGCGCGATCGCCGGCGCCCTGCTGAAGTCGGCCACCCGGGTCAGCGGACCGTGGGGCGGCGGCAGGGTCGTCCAGACCAAGCTGCTCTCCGCGCTGCTGACCGACGACGGCCGTCTGCTGGTCGGCGCGGTCACCCCCGCCAAGCTGGCAGAGGTGGCCGGGCAGCGATGAGTAGCCCTGTGTCAAGCCGCCGCCAGTTGATCTTGTCTGAGCAGGGCCTGGAGGGCTCCGTGCTTGGCGGGATCGTAGGCCACACCGT
>NZ_JBEXUG010000029.1:0-81771 GCF_040614315.1 Streptosporangium sp. NPDC006007
GCACCAACGGCTCCAACTTCGGACCCCGACGACGCACCGGCTCACCGGAAGAAGAGTTCACACAGGATCTAACGACGGATTACCGGCGCAGGACAATCTGGAGAACCCTTGCAGTAGTGATCCCGCCAGGACGGGCATGGTTCCGAAGCTGGTCAAATAGTGCCTAGATTGCTTGCGGACGGGGCTCGCACGCGTAGTTCTGCGCGTCTACTGAATCCCAACGCGTGATGTCGCGACAGGCGGCACCTCTGACCTGGAATAACAACTGACCGTCGAACGAAATCACGCGTAGATTATTCAGCAACTGGGCGACAACCGCCCTGGACGATACCGGACGACGGTGGATCACCGTGGACCATATGTCCAGGTGGGAGCAGACATAGATCATGATCTTGCCCCCACCCGCTTGCTTTACCCACATTGGTCGGTCTTTGATGATCAGGTGTCGTATGAACCGTCCCAGGGTTCATGGAAGCCGATGTGGTTGGGGTAGTACTCGACATAGCCCGTCTCTCCATCCTCCTCCGTCTCGTCGACAAGACCGAACACGCAGCCGTGCGTGTCGACACGGAAGGTACGGATGGCGATGTCACCGTACTCAACGTCCCGCAAGGTGGCCATCATCTGCTCCAGTGCATGTTCTCCGGCGTTGAAGCTGGCAACGGGCCGGATGTTGGAATCAAGGTGACGACCGTCGCGGTCGAACAAGTGCAGGATCGCGAAGCAAGGCCCTTGCTGGGACTCACCCCGCTCATCAAGCCACGGCCAATCGCCAGCCTCCTCGTACACGACGACCGGCCAGCCTCTGCAAACTCCGCCGAAGAACAGACCTCCGGCATGAGTGCCAACGGTGCCTGTGTGATAGTCGGGCTCGTAGGAGATCGGGATCAACTCGGGTACGGGCATGGCGGCGACAATAGCCTCAGCCAGCGACATTCATGGCGGGGAACACCCCCTGCGGCAGACAGCGGAACTGACGGCAACTGACGGCTACCGCTGACGGCAACGTCCCCGAACACCGGCGGACACTGCTGGACTCTCCTGGATTTCAACGCCCAGCTCAGGTTACGTTTCCCCAAGATGGCGCCCAGCTTTTAATCCGTAGGTTCTGGGTTCGAGTCCCAGGCGCCCTACCACTCCTGACCAGGAATTCAGGCTCTGACCTGGGCCTTTGTTCCTGACGACCTCCCTCGGCGCATGCAGCCGGATGCGGTCGAACGCAGCCGCCCGCCACCGGTCCCGGAACACACGCGGAATGGGACCGGCGAGCCCGCGGTTTGGGTGAAGATGGCCGCGCCTGGCTATGGGAGCGGGCACCCCCGGAAGAGGAGTGTGCCATGAGCGCCATCGGATCCGCAGACCCGGAGGTCCGGGTGACCACGGGAAGGCTGCGCGGGCGAATGGAGGATGGCGTGACCGTCTTCCGCGGCGTGCCATTCGCGCGCCCGCCGGTAGGCGCCCTGCGACTGGACGCACCGGTGCCGTCCGAGCCCTGGGACGGGGTACGCGAGGCTGGCGCGTTCGGTCCGCCGCCGCCGCAGTCCAGAGTGCTGGGCGCGTCCGGCACGTCCGGCGCGGACGGCGACTGGTTGACCGTCAATGTCTGGTCCCCCGACCTGGGCGCCGCCCGGCTGCCGGTGATGGTGTGGATCCATGGCGGGGGTTACATGTACGGGTGGTCCGGCGACCCGGTCTTCGACGGCCGCGTGCTCGCCCGGGACGGCGTCATCGTGGTCACCTTCAACTACCGGGTCTCCGCCGAGGGTTTCGGACACTTCCAGGGGGCGCCGGCCAACCGCGGGTTACTGGACCAGGTGGCCGCCCTCCGCTGGGTGCACGACAACATCGCGGCTTTCGGCGGAGATCCGGACCGGGTCACCGTTTTCGGGGAGTCCGCCGGGGCCGGGAGCATCGCGGCGCTGATGGCGATGCCCAGAGCCGCCGGTCTGTTCCGCAGGGCGATTGCGCAAAGCGTGCCAGGCCTGTTCTTCTCCGCTGAACTGGCCGCCGACATCGCCGCCGCCCTAGCCGGTGAGCTGGGCCTGGCCCCGCTCGCGGGCGAACTCGCCCGCCTGTCGCCGGAGCGGCTGATCGACGCCGGGGACGCGGTGGCGAACAAGATGGGCGGCTGCCCGCAGTGGGGCCGGGCCGCGTACGTCCAGACGCCGTTCGCGCCGGTCGTGGACGGCGAGGTACTGCCCGCGGTGCCGTGGCGGTCACTGGCGGACGGGGCCGCGCGCGATGTGGAGCTGATCGTGGGGCACACCCGCGACGAGTATCGTCTGTTCATGGCCATCAGGGGCGACACCGGCCAGATCACCGCCGAGCGGGCGGCCACCGCGCTGCGGGAGCTCGCCCCGGACCCGGAGGCCTACCGGGCCGCCTACCCCGGGGCCGACGAAGAGCGGCTGTACGAGCTGGTGCACTCCGACTGGATGTTCCGGATGCCTTCCGTCCGGCTGGCCGAGATCCACCAAAGGCGCGGCCGGGCCCACCTGTACGAGCTGACCTGGCCGGCCCCCGGCATGGGCGGCGATGCCCTCGGCGCCTGCCACGGGCTCGGCGTGCCACTGACGTTCGGCAACCTGACCGCTGGAGCGGCAGGACTGCTGCTCGGACAGGAGCCGCCACCAGCCGCGGCCGAGCTGTCGGGCCGGGTCCGCGCGGCATGGATCGCCTTCGCCACGACCGGGGATCCGGGCTGGCCGACATACGAGCCACAGAACAGGCATACCTGGGTCATCGACACCGAGCCGACCATGACGGCGTATCGGGAGGAGACCTCCCGCGAATTGTGGGCCGGGCACGCCTTCGCCCCTCTCACGCTGCGGGCGCGGCCGTAGCCGGTCCAGCCCGCCACCACCAGCCGGAAGGAGCGCGATCGAGGTAACGCGTTTCGTCTGGGCCACGCCGCCCGGAACATATTAAGGTCCCTGCCGTCCCGAAGGACGGCAGGGACTCTTTTGTCTGTTCGCGATCAGCCTTGCTGAATGCGCCGCACCCGCCGTCCTGTGCCCGTCCCGACCGGGTGACGCAATGTGACAGAGATCACGTCTCATAACGTGAATTCGCGGCGGTCGTACGGGCGAAAGCTGACGAATCACGCGAGGACGGGAGCACCATGTGATCGCCGCAGATTCCGGCAGGACCGACGACGCCGAGTTAATCCGGCGCTCGGAACGCGCCCCGGAGGTCTTTGCCGACATCTTCGACCGACACGCACCCGCATTGCGGCGCTATGTCGCCCGACGACTGGGGCCCTCGCTGGCCGACGACATCGTCTCCGACACCTTCCTGGCCGCCTTCCGGCGCCGCCACCGCTACGACGCGAGCCACCCCGACGCACGGCCTTGGCTGTATGGCATCGCCGCCCGGCTCATCAGCCGGCATCGGCGGGTGGAGATCCGCCTCTACCGGGCGCTGATCCGCAGCGGCGTCGATGAGATCACCGAGCCGTACACCGAACGCGTCAACGACCGGGTCGCCGCCCAGCAGGCCGGGCTGGCGGCGGCGCTGGCGACGCTGTCACCCGGTGACCGGGAGGTGCTGTTACTCGTCGCCTGGGCTGAGATGTCGTATGAGGACGTGGCCCGCGCGCTGAACATCCCAGCCGGAACCGTCGCATCCCGTCTGCACCGGGCCAGAGCCAAGACGCGCCAGGCACTCGGCGGATCTATCCCCGCTACTACCCGAGAGGAGTCCTCCGATGGATGATGACCTGCGACCGCTGCGCGAGTGGCGCGCCGAGATCCCCGAGCCGGGCCAGGAATGGATCATCCCGCAACGCCGGAGGATGCTGACGCGGGTCCAGGGACGCGGGTGGCCACTGGGGCGCCGCCTGCTCCTGGCCGGAGCGCTGGGAGCCGCCGCCACGCTCGCCGTTACCACCCTGCGACCCGAACCGCCCGCCCCGAATCCGGCGCCCACACCACCGGTCGTCCAACTCGACCTCGACTCCAACGTGGTCTTGGCCCACGCCGCCAAAGTGGCGGGCGGGCGCGAAAGCGCCCAGGTCCCCCTGCCGACGCAGTGGCACTACACAAAGACCCTGGACAAGCAGCCGAACCCGGACACGGTCAGGGCCGGCGAGGGATGGGAGAGTTGGGAGCGCTACGACGGCAGGCAACGCGCCGGCTTCGACGAGGACGGAAAGCTGATCATCAACGACGTTTCCCCGGATCCGGGTGATGACGACCTGTCGCCGCGGCAGTACGACGCCAAGCTCCGCGAACTGCCGACCGATCCGAAGAAGCTGCTGGCCAAGATCACGGGTGATCGACACTGGATCGACTACCCCAAGGAGGAGGGGGTGTCGAAGAGCGCCGAGCCCGCCCCGGCCCGCGCCTACCGAGTGATCACCCTCTACCTGAGCCGGTACGGCACGATGCCGCCGCGGCTGGAGGCGGCCATGTTCCGCGCCTTGGCACTCATTCCCGGCGTCCGGGTCGAGCAGGGAGTGAGCGACGCGGCGGGTCGCAGCGGCCTGGGCGTCTGGTTGGAGGGAACCGGTGACAGGACCTCTCGCAGGTACGACATCCTCGACCAGGACACCTACCGTTACCTGGGAACGCGGACGGTCTGGCTGCGCGACGAGTTCCTGTCCGGCGAGGACGAACCCGCCTTCCGCAAGGGCGCGGTGTGGAGCACAGCCCTGCTGTCATCAGTGATCGTCGACCGTCCCGGCCAGCGAAGCTGACGCTCCCGCCCTGAAGGACGGGGCATCCACGCTGGAAGGTAGCTGGTGAGGATCAGGCCGTAGGTGGACGCATCAGCCGATCCTGGGGACGGGGCGGGGGGCGTCATGCTGAGGGCCACGAGCAGGCGACAGGTGACCTTGGCGGGTGGGCCGCCGGAGGGTCTGGCATCGCCGGGGACGGGTCGGCTGACCCCGCCCCCGCACAGCGCGAGGCCCGCCGCTCTTTCGAGCGGCGGGCTTTTTCGCGTGTCCCCGCGGCCACTTGTGTCTCGGGCGCCACGGCACCATCACCAGTCGATAACCATCCTGAGTACGACCGGTATCAGGATCGTGACGGTGACGGGGTCGTCTGCGAACGCTGATCTTGGAGCGGCGGGTGCCCTGCCCTCCGCAAGGAGAGCAGGGCTGTTTCCGTGTGTCCGCGGTTAGGAGCCCAGATGCGCCCCGGCTCAGCCTCCTTGAGGGGGCAGACGCCGGCTGAAGTGAGGGCGATCGCGGGCGAGGGCGCCGGCCCTCAGGCCGTGTGGCGGCTCGCGTCGTCGGACTGGTGGCGGTCGCGGCTCTGCTGGAGTTCGGTGTTGATGCGCAGGGCCTCGGCGAGCTGGTCTTCGAGGATGATGATGCGGCAGGCGGCCTCCAGGGCGGTGCCCTGGTCGAGGAGTTCGCGGGCGCGGGCGGCCAGGCGCAGCTGGTAGCGCGAGTAGCGGCGATGGCCGCCCTCGGAGCGTTGCGGCTCGATCAGTTTGGCGGTGCCCAGGTTGCGCAGGAACGCCTGGGTGACGCCGAGCATCTCGGCGGCCCGGCCCATGCTGTAGGCGGGGTAGTCCTCATCGTCGAACCGGTGACCGGAGATGTCACCCGGGGCGGCGGAGAGCCCGTCGGCCCGATCGGCTCTGCCCGCGATGTCGGCCCGATGGGCCGGTTCAGTCGTATCGGCGCCGGCGCGGAGCCTGGGCTGCGCGCGGACGGCCGACGCCATCGGTGCTTGATCCATATAACCTTCCTGACGACCTTCCTCGAAATGCCGACGGGGCCCCGGCGCCATGACGCGCCGGGGCCCACGAGGTTCAACACCATCTACCGGCCCTAGGGCCGATCTGTCTGTTCCGCATTGGCCGCCCGATGGGGGCGGGGATGCGGGGATCGCGTATGCGTGACCGTAGACCACCTTCCAATCCGTGGGACTGCGGTACCCGTGCGGCGAACATCAGCCGGCGACGGGCGATCCTGATGGCGTTCAACACTCCTTTCGCTCTTGCTGGCGTTACTTCCTCAACCTCATGCATCACTTGCGTACCGCTGGTGCTCCGTCCACGGCCGGGACCCTTCACCAACCGCTGGCCCCGGCACGTCCGACGTTGTCTTTTGCTCACTGCCTGACTGCTGTGGCAGCGCGTCCACGGCCGGGACCCTTTCAACCACTTGCCGGTCCCGGCACGTCCGACCTTCTGCCCCTCTTCACCTGCGTCGTCTTTGGTTATCCAGCTGTCCACGCCCGTCCGGGCAGTTCGTCGTGATGCCTACGTCCTGCTCTGCCCTCGTGGATCCGTTCCTTGCGATGTCAGAAACTCTACCCCCACCCACCACGGATGTCTACTTCAGCCGCTACAGATTTTCGGTGCTGAGGAAGCAAAGGCTGAGCCTCACGCCTCCGGCAGCAGCTCGGCGACAGCCTGCTCGACACTGTCGCGCAGCTCGAAGTGGGCCAGCAGGCCGGTGCGGTGCAGCAGTTGCCGCAGCCCGTGGGGGACGCCCGCGAAAAGGAGCCGGCCGGTGACGGTCTCGCAAACGCGGGTGCATGCGGCGCTGACGCGGATGGGGATCGAGGTCGACGACGAGCTGGCGCGGGCGTTGATGCGGGACCTGGGCCCGACGCCGGTGCAGGTCAAGCGGCGACGCGGGCTGACCGTCGCGGACAAGGCCGCCGGTCCCCTCCCGGACCTGGTGGGCCGCGACCTCACCGCTGAGGTACCTGGAGCCAAGCTGGTCGGCGATATCACTGAGATCAAGACCGGAGCAGGGCCGCTGTATCCGGCTACTGTCATTGATTGCTTTTCGAAGGCGGTGATCGGGTGGGCATTGGATGTGCGATATCCGGCCGGTTTGGTGTGCGCGGCCCTCGGCATGGCCGCGATGCGGGTCGATATTCCCGCTGGAGTGATTTTTCACTCGGACAAGGGTGGTCATTATACGTCTCACGGGTACGCCGTCACGCTGAACCGGTATGGCGTGAGGCAGTCAGTGGGGCGAACGGGGATCTGTTTCGACAACTCTATGGCGGAATCGTTCTTCGGCAAGCTGAAGACGGAGTTCGTTCATCATCGTAGCTTCACGAGTGCGGCGGAGGCACGTACCGCTGTGATCAAATATATAGAGGGCTTCTGTAATCGTCGGCGCCTGCATTCCATTTTGGGATATCGGCCGCCACTGGAAGTTCTCAAGGAATGGTTCGGCAGGCGAGCCGCTGCATGATATGGTTCATTTACTCCGGTGTCCGGAAAACGCGGGGCATGTCAGTCGCCGCCGCGTACGGCTGGCCCGCACACGTCAAACGATCAACCCGGCGACGTGAGGGTGAACATCCCCTCAAAGTCGAAGAGCCTCCTATGCTGCCGTCCCCGTCGCGCGGGTCAACTCGTCAGGACGATCCTCGCGCCTTAGCTTCGCGGGGCCAGATGCAAAACGCTCAAGGAGCGGGGACGACATGTTGAAATATCAGGGTTTCGACATCCATGGCAGCCTGCTTGATCGCCATAGAATCGTCACCTTCATAGAGGTGGCTTGCCGAATCGATCCAAGAAAACAAGCCAACCAGGATATTCACCGCAGATTTAGGAAGGTGATCCTCCACCTGCCACGCATCCCCCAGTCCGATAATCGCCTCTTTCAGTCGGGAGAAGGCGACCTCATCAACTCCTCGCGCGAGGCGCAGGGCGGCAATAAAATTGCCGGCCGCGGTTCGCAGCTCTCGCTCGGCTCGTTCCCGATCTTCATTGGTCATGGTCGTGAAACCAGGTCGAGGGCATCCACCGGAACGCCTCCATTGATCAAAACCTCTTTGGATCTCATCGCGTATCCACACTCTTCGGCGTCGAGTAGGCGGTAGGCGCGGCCTTGACGGGTGACGGGGCGATGATCTCCGCCCTGCCCCGTCCCGCTTTAACCGATACCATCCGGTCACCCGTCCGAGCAGCCCACACGCGGGCGATATCGGGATTCTGCACTCGGGGCCTTCGCCGGCCGGTGTCGGCTCACTTCTTCGTGTTCTTCGCCGCCGCCGATGAGGATTCATGAGCCCGGCACAGCTCAGGTACCTCCCTCAGCTCTTCGCCGACGCCGTCACCCGGTCGCTCTGTCACGGCCGCGGTGTCGTTGCCCGAGGGCGACTGTTCGCCGGACCGGCCCTACGCGCTCTTGTGCGCGACGAAGTCGATCTCCACCAGGATGTCCATGAGGTCGGAGCCGACGGTCGTGCGGACGGGGTAGGGCTGGCCGAAGTACGACTTGTACACCTCGTTGAAGGCGGCGAAGTCGCGCTTGAGGTGCTGCAGGTGGACGGTGGACTTGACCACGTCGTCGTAGGTGAGGCCGTGGGCGGCCAGGACGGCCCCGAGGTTGCGCATGACCTGGTGGGTCTGCGCGGCCACGTCGTCGCCGACGACCTCGCCGGACTTCGGGTCGAGCGGGCCCGCGCCGGAGGTGTAGACCAGGTCGCCCACGACGAGGCCCTGAGAGTACGCGCCCACGGGGGCGGCGCCGTCGGTGGTCCTGAGTTCCTTTTTCATGAAATTTCCTTAAAAACCTAAAAATGAGTGTTGATTATGCCCACAACCCGGTAGTCCGGGTCGACCAGGGGCAGCGTCCGCCATTTGTCGAACGCCGTGCAGGGGTGTGAGATACCGAACGCGACCAGCTCCCCCACTCGCAGGTCGCCGCGGACGACGGTGTGCTGGTCCTGCATCCTCAGCACGCTCACACCCGGCCCGCGGGGGATCGGCAGGCCCTCGTCATAGGGGGCGTCGCGCTTGCCCATGCCGACGATCGCCAGTCCGGGCTCGGGTGTGGACAGCACCTGCGCCCACACCTCCAGCGCGGGGCGCAGCTCGCCGTCCACGCGATTGAACGGGGTGCGCTCGCGGTAGTAGCCGTCGTCGTGGGTGACGTACGCGCCACTGCGCAGCACGACGGTGGCCTGGGTCGCGGCCAGCTCGCGGCCGATCACGTCGAACCACTGGCTGCCGCCGACGGTGAGGAGGGGGTTCCGGACGCGCAGATGCTCGACGGCGTCCTGGAGCCGGATCAGATAGCCGCGCACCTCGGCGGCGCCCGCCAGCGAGCCCTCGTACCCGGCCACCCCGGCGAGCTCGACGCCCGGCGTACGCCGCACGTACCCGGCCAGCTTGACCAGCCGCTCCACGGTGCGGCAGCCGGCGCGCCCGCCCTCGTGGCCGAGCTCGACCAGGACGCTGAAGGGCCGCGTGCCCGCGTGCGCGGCCAGGATGTCGACCCCGGCCTCGGAGTCGGCGAAGCTGAGGAACTCGAACGCGGGGTCGCGCTCCAGCTCACCGGCGGCCCATCGCAGCCCGGCCCGATCCACGATCTGATTGGCCACCATGACGCGCCGGGCGCCGAAGCCCCGGGCCGCCCGCGCCTGGCGGGTGGTCGCCACGGTCAGGCCCCAGGCCCCGGCGGCGAGCTGCCGTGCGGCGATCTCTCCGGACAGGTGGGTCTTGGCGTGCGGTGCGAGCTCCATGCCGTGGTCACGGGCGAAGGCCGCCATGGTCGCGATGTTGTGCTCCAGCGCCTCCCGGTGCACGACCATCAGGGGGAAGCCGAGCTCCCCGTCGAGGACCGACCGTCCAAGGGGTTCCCGCACCCCGTTTCCCCCTGTCTCCGCCCGCCGTCGCGGGTCCGGTACGGCCGCCGTCACAGCTCGACGCGCCGGCCCGACGCGTGGTCGAACCAGGTGACGGCGTCCAGGGCGAACCCCACACGGCAGGGGTCGTTCACGCTCAGGGGGACCTCGCCGGTGAGACGCGCGTAGAAGAGCCCGCTCGTCGACGCCGCCCCGACGACGTTGACGCCCTCGGTCCCCTCCAGCGCGAAACCGACGATGGTCTCGGCTCCGAGGTGTTCCACGACGGCGACGCGGGCCTCGATCAGGTTCTCCCCGGTCGCGTCCCCCGGATGGATCGCGATCTTCTCGGCGCGGACGCCGAGCCGGATCATGGCGCTTCCTCGCGAAATCACCCGCTCGGCGGCGTCCCTCGACCCGGGAAGGACGTGGTCGCCCACTCGCAGGCCGTCGGCACCCGCCTCCGCGAGGAAGACGTTCATCGGCGGCGAGCCGATGAACGTGGCGACGAAGGTGTTCGCCGGCCGGTCGTAGATCTCCTTCGGCGTGCCGTACTGCTGAACGACGCCGTCGTTGAGCACGATGATGCGCGTTCCCATCGTCATCGCCTCGACCTGATCGTGCGTGACGTAGACGAAGGTCTTCCGCACGCGTGCGTGCAGCGCGGAGATCGCGGCGCGCATCTGAGAGCGGAGCTTCGCGTCCAGGTTGCTGAGCGGCTCATCGAGCAGGTAGACGGCCGGGTCCCTGATGAGGGAGCGTGCCAGGGCGACCCGCTGGCGCTGTCCTCCCGAAAGCGCCTTGGGCCTGCGGTCGAGGTAGTCGGTGAGTTCGAGCATGGCGGCGACGGCGTCGACCTTCTCCGCGACGTCGGCCCTCTTCAGGATGGCCCGGCGCGCCAGACCACCGACGATCGGAATGTGATGCCACCACCGGAAATTGTCCATCACGAGGGGAAACGCGATGTTCGACCGCACCTTCATGTGCGGGTAGAGAGCGTAGGACTGGAAGACGAAGGCGATGTTCCGCCGCTTCGGCGACAGGTCGTTGACGACCGTGTCGTCGAACCGCAGTTCACCCGCGGTGATCTCGGTCAGGCCCGCGATCATCCTGAGCATCGTGGACTTACCGCATCCCGACGGACCGAGCAGCACGAGGAAGTCCTTGTCGGGGACCTCCGCGTTGAATTCCTTGATGACGGTGTTCGCGCCGAAGCTCTTCGAGACCCCGTTGAAGGTGATGGTAGGCATCTGTCCTATCCCTTGACTGAACCAGCGGTAAGTCCGGACACGATTCTGCGCTGCATGATGAGAAAGAAGACGACAGCCGGCAGCGTGAAAAGGAAGGCCCCGCTGAAGACCGAGTCGAGCGGGATAAGAAACTCTCCGATGAACGACGCGAGGCCGGTCGAGGCCGTCCATTTATGTTCGTCCGTGATGAAGGTCGTCGCGAAGAGGTACTCGTTCCAGCCGTCGAAGAAGGCGATCACGGCCGCCGCGGCCATCGAGGGCGCGATCAGGGGCACGACCATGATCTGCAGGATGCTCAGGGCCCCGCAGCCGTCGACCCGCGCGGACTCCTCCATCTCGTACGGGATGCTGTCCATCGCCGCCTTGAGGATGAACGTCGCGACCGGCATCGCGAAGGCCGTGTTCGCGAGCACCAGCCCGTAGAGCTGGTTGAGCATCCCGAGTGACGCGAAAAGCGAGTAGAGCGGAACGACGAGAAGCGCCTCGGGGAGCATCTGGGTGGCGAAGAAGCCGAACCCCATGATCCCTTTCCCGACGAACCTGTACCGCGAGAGGGCGTAGGCGGCGAGCGTGGCCAGAAGCAGGCCGGCCACGGTCGTGCCGAGCGCGACGACCACGGAGTTGCCTATCCACCGCAGGAAGGAGTTGTCGGTCACGAGAACCGAGAACAGGTGGGCGGAACGGCTCAGGTCGGGGAAGATCTTCTGGCCGCCGCCGTACAGCGTGTTCGAGGGGGTGATCGCCGTGTTCAGAATCCAGTAGAGCGGGAATCCGGCGAGGATGACGAGGAGCGCCGCGAGAAGCGTCCGCACCCCGACGCCAAGGTTTCTGCGACCGATCATACTGCGACTCGATTCTTTCGTTCGGTACGCGTTTCGAGAACGAAATAGACGAGGGTGACGGCGAGTGAGAGCAGAAGCCCCAGAACACCGATCGCCGCCCCGAAACCCAATTGACTGTTGCCGAACGCCTGCTGGTAGACGTTGATGACGATCGTGTTCGTCACGTCGGCGGGCCCGCCGCCCGTGAGCAGCCAGATGATCTCGAACCGGCGGAACGACCAGATGGTCATGAGCAGCCCCACGATCCGCAGGGTCGGCATCAGATGCGGAAGCACAACCGACTTGAACGTGCTGTACATGTCGGCACCGTCGACCCTGGCCGCCTCGTAAAGCTCGTCGGGGACGGCTTGGAGTGCCGCGAGGACCACGAGCATCACGAAGGGGGAGACCTTCCAGACGGTCGCGATCAGGATGGAGAGCATGCCGTAACGCGGATCGGTGAGCCAGCCCTGCGCCCCTATCCCGAGTGCTGAGAACGCCGCGTTGGCCACGCCGTTGTCGTTGTTGAAGATCCACCGGAAGACCAGGACCACCGCGACCGTCGGCACCGCCCAGGGCATGACGATGACGGCCCGCGCGAGAAGCCGCCCGGGAAAGGCCCGGTTGAGCACGACGGCCGACACCGTGCCGATCAGCAGCGAGCCGGCCACCGTGCAGAACGCGTAGACGATCGTGGTGACGACGGACCGGAGGAAGACCTCGCTGCCGACCAGGGCCGCGTAGTTGTCGAGCCCGACAGGCGAGCCCCCATTCGGGTTGATCAGTTGCGTGTCGGTGAGACTCAACTGGAAACCCTTGAGAATGGGGACACCCGCGAAGACCGCGAGATAGATGACCGCCGCGCCGATGAACAGATACGGCGCGAGGGGGGTTCGCGGTTTCCGCGAGGTCGGTACTGTCTGAGGAACAGACATCGTGCATCCAATCGTCAGATCATCGGGCGACACCACGGTCGGCGGCGAGGGGAACTACTGAGCCGGGGACGTCCTCCGCCGCCACCGTATGGCTCTCCCGCTCACGGCGACACGCCTCGACGTCATCACCCGCCCGCCGTCCACGCGTCCCGGATCACGTCCATTTTGCGATCACTCAGATATCCGTAGCGTTGAATCCAGGTGCCGTCCGCGCCGCTCGCCGCCGTGGCGTCCAGGACGCGTGCCAGCTCGTCGGCGGGCCGATAGCTGTGCAGGTACGCCTCAAGTCGCGACGACGGCGCGACCTGCTGTCTCGCCTCCACGAGTTTGGCGGTCAGGGCCGACATCGTGATCGGGTGCGGCTGGTCCGGACCGGGCATCGTGTAGTCCTCCAGGCCCTTCCGCCCCTCCTCCGCCGACGTTGGCACCTGGTAGAGCGCCTTCGTGGCGTCCAGCACGAGCCGGGGCGAGAGCCGAGGGCTCCGCTCGACCAGCCACTCCCCCATCCACCTGGTCATCATGGGCCAGTGGAAGGTGAAGAGCTTGCACCGTACGGCGCCGAGCACCGACGAGAGCGCGCCGAAGTCCGCCCCCGTCACCGCGTTCCACGGCGGCGCGAAGCCGTTGGCGCCCATCTCAAGAGGCGAGCCGAGCCCGGTGGCCAGGTCCCGGACCGAGGCGTAGAAGGCCACGACGCTCCGCGCCTTGAAGCGCAGGAGTTCGTTCGCGGCGGCCCGCGCCCGCTCCGGCACGCCCGCGAGCGTCGCGAGGCCGTCCATCAACGAGACCGGCTCCTCCTCGATCACCCGGAGGAGGTCCCGGTCCGTCAGGTCGCGCAGCCCCTCGAAGATCTCTGTGACACCGGCTCGAAGCTCATCCCATTCGAATCCGTTCCGGCCGGCCACGCGGGCGCAGTGCCGGCAGAAACAGGTGAAGATGTCCTCGGGCAGATAGCAGGTGTACTCCGCCCAGTCGATGAACAGCCCGTTCGCGGCCGGGTAGTGCGCAAGGGTGTCCGTCAGCCGCGCCCTGACGAGGGCCTGCACCCGGGGGTTGTTGACGCACCCCTGGCCCGCGATGAAGCGTGTGGGCGTCGAGCCGTCGACCCGGACCACCAGGTCCTCCTCCAGCCCCTGGGTCTGGCCGGAGGTGAAGGACTGCCCACCGGGCAGGCCGGGGAGGACCGTCGGGCTGACGACGACGAAGGAGCTCATGCCGCGCAGCCGCGCGGCGTTCACCACCGCCTCCGCGTAGTCGACGCGCAGTTCCTCCGGGGCGGCGACGGGCGGGGCGAACGGCACGTCCCGCCAGACGTCCGGGTCGGCGACGTAGGGCGAGAATCCCTTAAGGTACTGCACCTTCCGCCCCCAGAGCGGCCGGTCCAGAACTCGGGCCTCCCCGTCGATGTCCAGGGGGGGTTCCCGCACGCCGTCCTCGGCCGTGCCCGGCACGAACACGCCGGGGGAGACGGCGACCGCGTTGGCGCCCACACCCTGGAGCCTGTCCAGGATGTGGTCGACCCCCTCGTTCGCCGCCTCCGCGGGGGTGATGACGACGCCTCGTGTCCGGGCGGGTCCGGTGATCGTCATCGTTGTACTGCCTCGGCGGCCTTCTGCGCCTGGTCAAGCGCGGCCGCGGGATCCTGGTTGTTCACCAGGACGCTTTCGATCGCCTTCATCACCACGGTGCTGATCTGCGGGGTGCTCAGCTCGAACCCGGGAATGAAGGGCGAGCCCAGTGCCGACTTCGCCTGCTCGCGATAGACCTTGATCCAGGGGTACTCGGCGGCGACGTCGTCGGGGGGAGCGGCCGCCGTGGCGTTGAGCGTCGGGAAGACCCCCTCGGCCGAGGCCTTCTGCCCCTCCTGGGAGCCCAGCCACTTGATGAAGCCCATCGCCTCGGCCTGGTGCTTGGAGTTCTTGTTGACGCCGACGAAGTTCGTGATCTGCGACGAGTTGTCGGTGGGGAAGGGCAGGGTCGCCACACCGATGTCCTCGGAGGTGAGCTCCTTGTTCCCGGCCAGGATCGTGAAGAGCACCGAGGCGTTGTCGAACATCATGCCGATCTCACCGTTGGCGAAACGGGAGCGGAAGGTGGACGCGTCGTCGCCGATCGGCATCGCCCCGGAGGCGTAGAGCTTCTTGAGCGCGGTCACCGCCTCGACGTTCTTCGGGTCGTTGATCGTCAGCTTGCCGTCCTTCGACCACCCGCCGCCGAATCCGTACGGCCAGCTCGCGAAGTCGGCCCACCAGGGGTTCAGTTCGGCCGTCGAGGTGCGGACGGCGAAGCCGGGCTTGCCGGTCTTCTTGGTGATCGCACTCGCGGCGGTCAGCAGGCCGGCCATGTCGGTCGGGGGCTTCACATCGGCCTGGGCGAGCAGCTTCTTGTTCCAGAAGAAGCCGAAGTTCACCACCTCCCAGGTGTAGACCAGGCGCTTGCCCTTGAGGGTCTCCTTCTCGATGTGCGGGTCGTCCGCGACGCCTTCGAGCGGGACCAGCAGGTTCGCGGCCTCCAGCTGGTGCAGCAGGGCGGGCGGGACGATCAGCACATCCGGCCCTCCGCCGGCCCCCATCTGCGTCTGGACGGTCTTCTCGTATTCGGCGCGCGTCGCCGAGACCTTCTTGAAGCTGACCTTCGGGTTGACCTTCTCGTATTCGAGCATGCTCTTCCAGAGCCGGTCGCCTCTGCCGGGCTCCAGCCACTGCCAGTTGGCGAAGCTCAGCTCCACCTTCCCGTTGCCGCCGTCCGTCTCGACGTCGGCGCCGCAGCCGGCGAGGGCGACGGCCGCGGCGAGAAGCAGCGTGACGCCTTTGAAGGATTTTCTGTGCATGGGAATCCCTTGGTTCATTGTGACGGTGAAAGGGGGTGGGGCGACTCAGAACCCCGTGACGGCATGATCGTCGGGCGCTCCGGAAGCCCCTGCGCGCCGGTTTCGATGAGAAAGACCGATCCGGCCAGTTCTTCTCGCGCGCCCTCGGACGGTGCCGGCCGTGCCGACGTGACGGCGAGGGTGCGCAGGTCCGGGCCGACGAACATGCAGCTCGTCGGGCGGGAGACGGGAAGGGTCAACTCGCGGTCCACGCGCCCGTCGGGGGCGTAGCGGACGACTTTTCCACCGTTCCACTTCGCTCCCCAGACGCAGCCGTCGCCGTCCACGGTGAGCCCGTCCGGCACATGGCCGGCGGGGTCCTCCGCGAAGAGCCGCCCGCCTCGGAGTTCGGCCGAGTCCGCGTCGAAGTCGTAGGCCATGATCCGCCGGGAGATCGAATCCGTGTGGTACATCACCGTCTCGTCCGGGCTCCAGCCGAGCCCGTTCGAGGTCGTGATCCCGCGGATGACCGCGCCGAGACCACGGCTGTCGTATCGGTAGAGCGAGGCGCGCCCTTCGGTCTCGTCCTTGTGCATCGTGCCAAACCAGACCCGGCCCCGGCGGTCGGTCTTGCCGTCGTTGATCCGGTAGTCTCCGCGCCCGGCCTCGACGGGGGTGTCCGGTGTCGTCTCGCCGCTCTCGGGATCGAGCCAGCAAAGGCCGTCCCTCAGGCCGACGAGCAGATCGCCCGCCTCGTTCGGCACGACGAAGCCGACCTCGTCAGGGGTCGCCCAGCTTTCGGCACGGTCCCCGTCGAGATTTGTTCTGTGAACCCTCCTGCCGAGGATGTCCACCCGGAAAAGGCACTGCTGGGCCACCGACCACCACGGGCCCTCCCCGAGCACGTCCCGTGCGGGCAGCGGGAGAACGTCGAACCTCGCCTCACCGACGAGACGCGTCCGATCCGGCATGGCTGCCCCCTCTCTGCTCTATCGCGACGCTCAGGACTATAGTATTAGTAATACTTATGATGAATAACGATTTGATGTCATCGCATCCACCCGCCCTTGATCGCGCAGGTCACGGGCGTTCGCGGCCCGGACCGCCCCGCTCGCGCGCACCCGAGGCTCCCGGTGACGCGGCGGGATCTCTCCGCTCGGGCCAGCCCGGCGGGGAGAGGTTCCGGCTCGGAGACAGGCGGGCGCGTTCACCTGCACCCGAGCGGACCACGGTCGCGGAAGACGGCTCCCCGCCAGCCCGGCGAGCGGTGAAGAGCGGGCGAATCTCACGGAAGCCACACTTGCTATCCTCTCCGTGCAGATCGGCTCGTCAGAGCGATTCTTTTCCCTCAGGTCCGCGATGCATGATGAAGATGTTCACTCTCCCGGTAAATTCCCGCGTGCCGTAAGCGCGCGGGGAAAACACCACGAGGGTTGTTGACGGCGGCGTTACGGAAGGGGCGGCATGGTCAGGAAAACCCTGCAGGACGACATTTTGGATGTGATCGGCCAGCAAATAGTCTCGGGTATCCTCCACCCAGGTCAGATCCTTCGCACGGAGGATTTCGAGATTGAACACGACGCCTCGCGAACCGTCCTCCGGGAAACCCTCAAGGTGCTTGAGTCAATGCGCCTCATCGGCCTGCGCAGGCGTATCGGGATCACGGTCCTCGACCGGACGGAATGGAGCGTTTTCGACCCGAGGGTCATCCGATGGCGCCTTGCCGGCGCCGACCGGGACGCACAGTTGCGGTCGCTCACCGAATTGCGGATCGCGGTCGAGCCCGTCGCCGCCCACAACGCCGCGCTATTCGCCACCCCCGAACAGCGCGAAGAACTGCTCTCCCTCGCCGCGCTGCTTGAGGAGTCCGGCAGACCACGAGACGCCGAAGCGTATCTTCAGCACGACATCGCCTTTCACTCGGTGCTGCTCCGCGCCTCGGGAAACGAGATGTTCGCCGCGCTGTCCAGCACGATAGCCGCGGTGCTCACCGGTCGAATGGTGCACCACCTGGTGCCGGACGACCCGACCCCCGAATCACTGCGACTGCATCTTCTCGTCGCGAGATCGATCGCCGAGGCGAATGCGGATGAGGCGGAATCGGGAATGCGAGGCATTCTGTCCGAGGTCACCCAGCAGATGCTGACCTCTCCCCGCGGAGCCGCTCCGGTCTCCGGCCACCACTGCCCCGCGCCCCAGGCGCGCTGACCCCGTGTTCGGGATCGCCGCCGCCCACGCACCGGCCGGGGCGTCGCCACCGCGGCGGGTGATCACGGACCGGGCGGACGACTTCTGCACGGTATGGACCGAAGGACGGAGAACGACCGGTGACTGATGTGGTGACCGCGGGCGAGGCCCTGGGCTGCCTCCGCGCGGACGGACGGGTCCTGCTCGGCGGAACCGCCAGGTTGAGCGTCGCCGGAGCCGAGGCGAACGTGGCCATCGGGCTGGCCAGACTCGGACACGACGTCCGCTACGCCGGCGCCGTCGGCGACGACCAGTTCGGCGCGCTGATCCGCAGGACCTTCCAGGCCGAGGAGGTCGGCACCGGGTTCCTCCGTACGGACACCTCCGCCCCGACCGGGATCATCCTGTTCGAGGAGCGGCTCAGCGGGGTGATGCGGGTGGACTACCACCGTGTGGCCTCGGCCGGAAGCCACCTCGGTTCCGGGGACGTCCTGGCCGCCCTGGACGGCTCCCCCACGCCACCGGCCGTGTTCCACGTCACGGGGGTGACGATGGCGCTCGGGCCCGGCCCCCGCGCCGCCGTGCTGGCCGGGGTGCGTCGCGCCCGCGAGCTGGGCGTGCGGGTCTGCCTGGACGTCAACCACCGCACCCGGCTCTGGACCGCGGCGGAGGCCCGCCGGGCGTTCCTGGAGCTGACCTCGGACCTCGACATCGTCATCGCCTCCGACGACGAGCTCACGCTCGTCGCACCGGGCGACGACGAGGCCGCTCGCGTGTCGTCGCTGCTGGACCTGGGTGTGCGCGAGGTCGTCGTCAAACACGGCGACAAGGGCGCCACCGCGTACACCCCTGAGGGCAGCGTCCACCGTGACGCGGTCCCCGTGACCGCCGTGGACACCATCGGCGCCGGTGACGCGTTCGTCGCGGGATACCTGTCGGGGCTCCTGGACGGGCTGGACGTCGACGGGCGCCTGCGGCGCGGGGTGACCCTGGGGGCGTTCGCCGTCGCGACGCGCGGCGACTGGGAGGGGCTGCCCTACCGGTCGGAGCTGGGGCTGGCCGACGTGCCGTCCGGTGAGGCGGTCCGGTGAGGCGGTAAAGCGTCAGCCGGCGCGGTCCGCCGGGAGACCTCACATGACGCGGCCCACCGGGTGACCGTCTCGGCCAGGACGGACTGGATGGTGATCCGGCCGTCCGACGCCGAAGGCCCCCTCGGCTAAGTCCGCGATCAGCCGTGCTCCCACCCCTCGTCCTCGTGGTGCCGGCGGTCTTCGGTGCCGACGGTGGCCACGGGCCGCCCGCCACGGCAGCTGATGATTATTTCGATCTTACGATCACTTGACTCGAAGTGGACGGAGACGCCGGCGGCCGGACCGCGTCTGGCGTCGTCGGCCCTGTAGCCCTGCATGGGCGTCCAGGACACCAGGTACGCGAGGTTCCGCTCACAGCGGGCGATCACGTTGCCGCCCGGTGAGTTCAGGCTCCGGGTCACCCCGGCGGCCGGTTGGACGCCGAGGGCGGGCCGCGGGGCCGGCCGGACACGGGGAGTTCTCGGCGCGTGGGGGGTGGCCACGGGACGGGGAGTGCGCGAAGCACGGGGGGTGGCCGAAAAGGGTTCAGCGAGCGCCGCCTGCACCTGGGCCATGCTCATCGGCATGACGGTCTGGTCCGTGATGCCGGCACCGAGCGCGGAAAGGGCGGCGAGCCCGGCTCCGACGGCCCCGATCGCGGTCGCCGTCCACGTCACAATGGCGATCGCCGCGCGGCTGGACACCACGCCAGCGTGCCATACTCATCCATGACTTCTCGCCAAGAACCCATAAGTCACGATAAGACCACCATTTCGGTCGACTGGGTCTAGCTTGTTGTGGCATGGTTCAACTGCTGCTGGTGGAAGACGACGCATCGGTGCGGACCACACTGACGCGGGCGCTGTCAGAGCACGGCCATGCCGTGTCCTCCGCGCCGACCGCGGCGGAAGGTCTCCGGCAGGTGGTCGAGGGACGCCCGGATCTGGTGGTGCTGGATCTGGGACTGCCCGACCTGGACGGTTCCCAGATGCTGCGCATGCTCCGAGCCGTGACCTCGATACCGGTCATTGTCACCACCGCCCGCGACAGTGAGCGGGAGATGGTCCGTGTGCTGGACGCGGGCGCGGACGACTATGTGGTCAAGCCGTTCAGCGCGAGCCAGTTGAACGCGCGGATCCGCGCGGTCTTGCGCCGGGGTCACGGGGAGAACTCCGAGGAGGAACCGGTACGGGTCGGCGGTCTGCGCATGAACCTCAAGGCTCGCGAGGCGTGCCTGGACGGCAGGACACTGGAACTGTCTCCCCGGGAGTTCGACCTGCTGTACTACTTGACCGTCCGCGTCGGACAGGTGATCTCGAAGCGGGAGCTCCTCGCCGAGGTGTGGCACACGCCTTTCGGCGGTACCGACAAAACGATTGACGTCCACATCGCCTGGCTACGCCGCAAGCTCGGGGAGACCGCCACGGCCCCTCGGTATCTCCGCTCGATACGCGGATCAGGAGTCAAGATCGTCGATCCGTCCCGATGAGGCGGTACATCACGCTCCTGGTGGGTGCGACCGCATCGCTGGTGCTGGTGGCCTTCCTGGCCCCGTTGGCCTTCCTGGTCAGGGATGTCGCGGCCACCCGTGCGCTTGGCGCCGCCACAGTACGGGCCCACTCTCTGGCTCCGATGGTCGCGACCGGCGACAGGAAGACCGTGGAGATCACGCTCCAGCACGCGCAGACAGGCGCCTATCCGCTCACGGTGCTGTGGCCGGACGGCACGACGAGCGGGACGCCCGCTCCGCGAGACGCGGCGGTCCGGCTCGCCGAACGCGGCCGGAGCATAACCGTCGTCGTCGCGGGCGGACAGGAGATCCTGGTCGCCGTGCTGGGCGGGACGCATGGTCCCGCAGTCGTCCGGAGCTTCGTCTCCGACGCGCAACTCGGCTCCGGGGTAGGGCGGGCATGGACGATCCTCGCGTTGCTGGGCGTGGGGCTGCTGGCGGTCAGCCTGCTCCTGGCCGACTGGCTCGCGCGCTCCCTGGTCCGGCGGATCACCACGCTCGCGCACCTGTCACACCGGCTGTCGCGCGGAGACCTGAAAGCGCGGGTCCGCCCCGGAGGGCCGCTGGAGATCCGTGATGTCGGCGTCGGCCTCAACCACCTGGCCACGCGGATATCGGATCTGCTCACCCGTGAACGTGAGTCGGCCGCCGACCTGTCCCACCGCCTGCGTACTCCATTGACGGTGCTCCGTCTGGAGACGGAGTCCCTGCGTGACCCGAAGGAGGCCAGGCGGATCGGCCATCAGGCCGACATCCTGGAGTGGACCGTGACCGAACTCATCAACGACATGCGGCGCCCGTCCCGGCCCGGCCCTCCGCGCTGCGACGCCGTCGCGGTCGTGTCGGGAAGGGTGGCCTTCTGGTCCGTGCTCGCCGAAGAGCAGCATCGCTCAATCCACCTCAGCGTCCCCGAGCAGCCGGTTTTGGTCGAGGTCGGGGCCATGGAGCTGTCTGCGTGCCTGGATGCCCTGCTGACCAACGTCTTCGACCACACGCCCGAGGGGGTCACCCTGGCCGTGACCCTGGAACAGCCGGACGGCACCGCGCGCCTGATCATCAGTGACAACGGCCCCGGGTTCGGTGGCCGCGACCCCCTGCCACGCGGAGTCAGTACCGCCGGTTCCACAGGCCTCGGTCTCGATATCGTCCGCCGCACCGCCGAAGCCTCCGGGGGCTCGGTCCACCTGGGAGCCTCACCGGAGGGCGGGGCGGAGGTCATCGTCCATCTCGGCACTCCGACCGGCCCGCCTTAGCCGAGTTTTAGCATCACCGCAGCGCCCTCTTATCCCAGGAAGCGGCATCCTGGCCGGGTACCGGTGACGGCGGCGAATCGCCCACCGTCGGTCTGTCAAAGTCGACCTTTCGGAGGTGACTTAGCCGTGATGCGACATTTGATGATGGCATCCGCCCCGGATGAGGCCCTCGCCCCCCAGCTCTCCCACGGCCTGAGGCGTTGATACCGCGATCGTCCACCGGTCGCCGCTCGATGCTGCCGCTGGCCAACCTGGTCGGCCGCCTGGGCGGCCTCACGGCCGTTCTGGTCGGCCTCACACTGTGCGCCATCATTCAGCAGCAGGTCAGCGGGGACTTCCCCGTTCCGGCGACACGGCGGCAGGGCGTGGACACCCGGCCCCCTCAGGCCGCGAAGGTCTCCCGGCCGGTTACCGCCACATCGCTGATACGTCAGGTGCGAGCGACGGTCAACGAGCAGCGGGCCACGCTCGTCCGCAGGGCCTTCGGCATTCAGGATGTCCCGCGGACCAACGTGCGTCTGGTCCGGATCGATCGAGCCGGAGGCTGGGCGTTCGGAACATACGCCGTCCCACCGCCCGCGGGCATGGACGCCATGCCGCATTCGTCGCTGTTCGTCGCCCGGCGCTCCGGGAAGACCTGGCGGATCACGCTGGCCGGCACCGGGGAGTTCACCCGGCTCGTACGGCGGGCGCCCGTGACGGTGATCCCCGAGGACCAGCGACCGTTCCTTGAACGATACGACAGGGCCACGGCCGAGAGCGGGAACACCTCCGCCGGACTGGCGCTTCCCTGGCGCGCGGGCCAGTCATGGACGGTGCGCTCCATGGCGGACCTGTCCGGCCTGCGTTTCGCGGGAGGCGACGGCCGGGTCCTCGCGTCCGGCGCGGGCAGGCTCTACCGGCTCTGTGCCCGGTCACCGCGCCGGGGCATGCTCCTCCTGATCCACCCCGACGGGATGGTCTCCGAGTACTACCAGGTGGCCGACGTCCCCGACCTCGAAGACGGTGCCCTCGTCGAGCAGGGGGAGTACCTGGGACGGATCAGCACCGACCGCCCCTGCGGAGGCCCCGCGGCCCGGGGCCGGGCAGCGGCGATCTTCACTCTGCTCAGCGGGGAGCACGCCTTGTCGCTGGAGGGCACTCGGATCGGCGGCTGGACCCTGCACACCGCCGAGGGCCGCTTCTACGCCGACCGCTCCGGCCTTCGCGTCGGCTCCGGCGATCCGCTGCTCAACTTCGGGCCGGACTCCGCCGTTCCCGCGTCGACCTCACATCCCTCCGGCCGCCTCGCCTGACCCGTAACCCTCCTGATCGTGCCGGACTCCCACGGAGGACGCCCATGGAGCAACATCGCCAACTCGCCAGGCAGGTCGCGCACGGGACACCCCGGCGCTGGAGGGTGCTGCGGGCCGTACTCCTGTGCGCGGCCCTGGCCGCGGTCCTCGCCGACGGGACCACCGCGGGCGGCGCCTCCACCGTGATCCGCCTGCGGGCCTTCCTGGAGTTCTACGCCGGAGTCTTCACGCTGGTATGCCTGTCGGCGGCGGTGGTGGCGGGATTGGCGGCCTCCGGCCGGTTCACCCCCGTACGGCTACGCATCCTCGCCCAGTCGGCGCACCGGGCCGCCGCAGTCATGTCGGTGAGCTTCCTGAGCGCGCACGCCCTGCTGAAGGTGCTGGAACGGCACGCGTCGGTTCTCGACGTCGCCGTGCCCTTCGGCGGCCGGCAGGAGCACGCCCTCTGGCTCGGCCTCGGTACGATCGCGAGCGATTTGATGATCTTCACCTTCGCCGCCGGGGTGGCCCGCGGCAGGTTCATCGGCGGGGCGCGTCCCTGGACCTGGCGGGTTCTGCACATCACCGCCTATCTTTGCTGGCCGCTCGCGATCCTTCACGGCCTGAACGCCGGCCGGGCGCCCAAGGACTGGGTGACGCTCAGCTACGTGATCTGTCTCGGGCTGGTCGTCGTCATGGCGCTCGTCAGGCTCGTGTCCTCGTCGCGGCGGCGCAGAGTGGTCCGCCGGCCGGGGGGACGGGGCACCGGCCGTATCGCCCGTCACGTTCCGGACACGGGGCCGCACGCCATCCCTGACGAGCAGTTCTGGGCCGAACTAAAGCAAGAGGCACGGCTATGGATGGGAAGTGACAGATGAGCGATCCTGTCGAGGTCGAGGTCGTCGGTATCGGACCGGCACGGCTCTTTCACGGCCTCGCCGACCTGCCGCGACTCGACCTGACCGCCCACCGCCGGTACCATCGGCCGCTGCCCCGGCTCTCCCTGTCAGAGCTGATCGCACTGGCCGAAGAGGTCGACCTCCGAGGTCGCGGAGGTGCCGCCTTCCCCTTCGCCCGCAAGCTCAAGGCGGTGGCCGACGCGGCCGTCAGCCGGGACACCCGGCCGGTGGTGGTGATCAACGCGACCGAGGGTGAGCCGGCCAGCGCCAAGGACAAGGCGCTCCTCGCCCGGACACCGAACCTGGTTCTCAGCGGGGCCGTGCTCGCCGCCCGGGCGCTCGACGCCAGGGAGATCGTCGTGGGCGTGACCGGCGGCGGAGCCGCCGAACACTCGCTTCTGAGCGCGATCCAGGAGGCGAACGTGGTCCCCGCCGCGAGAGTCGTCCACCTGCCCGAGCGGTTCATCACCGGGGAGAGCGGCGCCCTGGTCCGGGGGATCAACGGGGATGTGCCCATCCCGCCCGGCCGGAAGGTGAGGGCCGCCGAAAACGGCGTCGGCGGTCTGCCGACCCTGCTGTCCAACGCGGAGACCTTCGCCCAGCTGGCCGTTCTCGCCGAACTCGGAGTCAAGGACTTCCGCGCCGTTGGAACACCCTCCGAACCCGGCACGATCCTGCTCACCGTGACCGCTCCCGGCCGGCGGCGCACGGTGGTGGAGACCCCGGCGGGCGTTCCGCTCTCCGAGGTGCTACGGCGCTGCGGGACGGGCGTGGGCCAAGGCGTGATGGTCGGCGGCTACCACGGCGCGTGGCTCACCCCGGAGCAGGCCGCCACGGTCGCCGTGTCACGCCAGTCCATGATCGAGGCCGGCGCCGCGCTGGGAGCGGGAATCATCATGCCCCTGGAGGAGGGGACGTGCCCGCTGGGAGAGGTCGCCCGAGTCGCCGGCTATCTCGCGGCCGAGTCGGCGGGGCAGTGCGGGCCCTGCCATATGGGACTCCCCGCCATCGCCCGGTCCTTCTCCTCCCTGGCCTCGGGTGGCGGCGCCGAGGCCCTGGCGGCGATCACGCAGGGGAGCGGGATCGTCCGGGGCAGAGGAGCCTGCCACCATCCGGACGGCACAACCAGATTTCTCCTCTCGGCACTCGACGTCTTCGGCGACGACGTCGCCGCGCACGTCGCGAAGGGCAGCTGTGGCCGACCCGTGCGCGGGCTCCTGCCGGTGCCCGGGGAGGAGGGCCGGGAGTCCGGGTTGCGGCTGACCGTGGACTGGTCTCGCTGTGTCGGCCACGGCCTCTGCGGCCATCTCGTTCCCGATGTCGTGCAGCTGGACGTGTTCGGCTACCCGGTGCTCACCGAGACCGAGTTGCCCACCCGGCTGCTGAGAGACGCGCTACGAGCCACCGAGATGTGCCCTGCCCTCGCCCTCGGGCTCAGCAGGGCACCTTCGGCCCCCGGGTCCGGACAGCGCGCGCTCCGCTGAACCCCTACGGCCTCGATCATGAGATCGCCCACTGGAGATCCGAGGGAATTGGGCGCTTCCTCCTGAACACGGGGGCCGGCTGTGCACTCAGACCACCACTCGCCCCTCACCGTGCTTCTACGCTGCGGCCATGGCACCTACCTCTCCGCCGCCTCGGCTCGTCGACGGCCGGCTCGTCCACGGCTCCGGATCGCCGTACGACGCCGAAGATCCCGCGGCCGGCGCGCTCGGCGAGCACCCGGACGAGCCGGTGAGCCCGGAGAGCGCCGACGTGGGCGATCCGAAGGACCCGCCGCTCCGCGCGATGGGGAACCCCACGGTGGTCAAGCGCGTCACGGCCAACCTGGACTGAGAGGAAGCAGCACGTGAACGACCCCAAGGTCCCGATCGGCCCGGTGGACGGTTCGAAGGTCCCACGCTACGCGGGGTTCGCCACCTTCGCCCGGCTGCCCCGTCGTGACGAGGTGGCCTCGGCCGACATCGCCGTGCTCGGCGTGCCGTTCGACACCGGAGTGTCCTACCGGCCGGGCGCGCGGTTCGGCCCCGCCGCGATCCGCGAGGGCAGCAGGCTGCTGCGCCCGTACCATCCCGGGCTCGACGTGTCACCGTTCGCCGTGCAGCAGGTGGCCGACTACGGCGACGTGGCGGTCAACCCGTTCGACATCGGGGAGGCCCTGGCCACGGTCGAGTCCGCCGCCGACGCGGTGCTCGCCGAAGGCGCCCGGCTGATGACCATCGGCGGTGACCACACGCTCGCCCTGCCGCTGCTGCGCAGCGTGGTCAAGGCGCACGGCCCGGTGGCGCTGCTGCACTTCGACGCCCACCTGGACACCTGGGACACCTACTTCGGCGCCCCGCACACTCACGGCACGCCGTTCCGCCGCGCCGCGGAGGAGGGACTTCTGGACCGTTCCCGCCTCACCCACGTGGGGATTCGCGGCCCGCTCTACGCCAAGCGGGACCTCCAGGACGACGCCGCCTTCGGCTTCGGCATCGTCTCCTCGACCGACGTCGCCGAGTACGGGGTGGCCGCCGTGATCGAGGGCATCCGGGAGCGGGTGGGCGACGCGCCCCTGTACGTCTCCATCGACATCGACGTGCTCGACCCGGCGCACGCGCCGGGCACGGGCACCCCCGAGGCCGGCGGGCTGACCAGCCGCGAGCTGCTCATGATCCTGCGGGGGCTGGCCGGGGCGAAGATCGTCTCCGCCGACCTCGTCGAGGTCGCACCCGCCTACGACCACGCCGAGCTCACCACCGTCGCGGCCTCGCACGTCGCCTACGAACTCATCTCCCTCATGGCTCTCAGCAAGCCGTGAACACTCACCAGCACGGAGAAGACCCCATGAACCACACCGACAGCGGCGGCACGGCCCAGGAGAGCCGGGTCGCCCCCGCGTTCGCCTGGTCACCCAGGGGCTGGCCGTCCGAGCGGGCCCACACCGAGCCCGGCGCCACCGAGGTCTGGAGCTACACCGACCGGTTCTCCTACCTGCCCGGCGAGACCGTCGACCTCCACCTCAGCTCCACCGCGGCCGAGTTCTCCTTGGAGATCATCCGCGACGGCGCGGAACCGGAGACGGTGTTCCGGCGCGACGGCCTGACCAGCGAGGCGTACCCCACGCCCGACGACGCCTACGCGAACGGGTGCGACTGGCCCGTGGGCCTGTCACTGGAGATCCCCCAGGACTGGCGTTCGGGCTTCTACCTGGTCGTGGTCTCCGCCCGCGCCCCCGAGGGGGAGCTGTGGGAGCGCGAGCACTTCTTCGTCGTCAAGGCCCCGAGGGGGCGTCGCAAGGACATGGCGCTCGTCCTGACGACGAGCACCATGCTCGCCTACAACGACTGGGGCGGCGCCAACCACTACCGCGGCCTGGGCGACGACCCGCGCAACGACGCCGGCTCGCCGGTGTCGTCCACCCGGCGCCCGATCGCCCGCGGCATGCTGCGCAAGCCCGCCGGGGTGCCGCGCGAATGCCACACCCACACCCCGGGCATCGGGTGGGTCCCGCGCTACCCCGCGTACGAGTGGGCCCGGCTGTCCGGTTACAGCCGCCACCACTCCGACGCCGGTTGGGCGACGTACGAACGGCCCTTCGTGCTCTGGGCCGAGCGGGCCGGGTACGAGTTCGACTACCTGGTCCAGCACGACCTCCACCAGGACCCGGCGGCGCTCGACGAGTACCACTGCGTCGTGGTCGTCGGCCACGACGAGTACTGGTCCTGGCGCATGCGCGACGCGATCGACGCCTTCGTCATACTCGCCGGCCGCGTGGCCCTCGTCGACGAGCACGGCGACCGCGTGGAATTCGGGCCGGGCGAGGCGTTCCACGTACCCCAGGGCTTCCGCGGCGACTGGGTGACCGTGGAACCGACCATCAAAGTGTTTGTGGCAGTCTCGAAGTAGCCCCTGACCAGGTCGGGAGCCGGCCGGAAAGATCGGCTGCGAGGGACTTCGGACGGTCGTGCCATGCCAGTGACGCTCAAAACCTTCGTCGACAGGTTCGGCCTGCGCGTCCTCGCCGGGGAGAGCCTGACGGACCGGCGGGTGCGCTGGGTGCACGTCAGCGAGCTGTCGGATCCGTCGCCGTACCTCCGCGGCGGCGAGTTGCTCCTCCTCGCCGGCACCAACCTCCTCGACACGCCCGACCGCTGGGCGGCCTACGCGCGGGCCCTGTCCGACGCCGGGGTCAGCGGGGTGGGTTTCGGCGTGGCACCCGTCCACGACACCGTTCCCCCCTCGCTCGTGGACGCCTGCCGCGCCCACGACCTCCCGCTCCTGGAGATCCCGCCCACCCTGCCCTTCGAATCGGTCGGAGAGCTGCTCCACGCCGAGATGCTCGCCGGCGAGATGGCGACGATGAGACGCCTCACGGAGGCGCAGCGTGATCTCACCGGTGCGGCGACCGGTCCGAGCGCGCTGCGCACCACGCTGCGACGCCTCGCCTCGCACGTCGACGGCTGGGCCCTCATGGTCGACCGGAACCGCGACCGCTCGTGGTCCGGCGGCAGCCCCCGGCTCGACGAGGCGGCTCGCACCGCCCTGAACCGCGTCTGCGCGGGGACGGGTCCGGCCAGCGCGAGCGTGACCGCCTCCGACCAGCATGTCCTGGTGCACTGGATCCCCGGGCCGCTGCCGTCCGGCTACGCGCTGGCCGTCGGCACCCAGGCCCCTCTGGACATGACCGGCCGGGCCGTGGTCGCCGTCGCGGCCTCCGTCCTGCCGCTGCTGCTGACCGCCCCCGCCGACTCCTGGGCGACCGGCGAGATCGCCGCCCTCGTGGTCGACGCGGCCCTGTCACCGGACCAGGACCTCGGCGAGGGCGCCGCCAGGCTGCTCAAGACGGCCGAGGACCGGTGGCGGGTCGTCCACTGCCTTCCCTCGCCCACCGGGCAGCGGGATCACCCGGCCGACGGGCGGGCCGCCGCGTCCCTCCTGCACACCCCGTTCGTCTCCGTCACCCCGGGGACCGTCCTGGCGATCTGCCCGGCCGAGGTCGATCTCGGCACGATACTGCCGGAGGTGCGGCGCACCGGCTGGCTCTCCGGCGCCAGCCGGGTGTACCCGTGGGCCGGGCTGCGGACGGCCGCGCGGGAGGCCGCGGGCGCGGCACGTCTCGCGGTGCGGCGCGGCGCGCCGGTCCGGGCGGACGACGCGCCCGCCGGGATCTTCGCCGTGGTCGACCCCGAGACCTCCCACGCCTGGGCCGAGAGCGTGCTGCGCTCGCTGCGCGCCGGGCGTACCGGCGACGACGCCGACCTCCTGACGACCCTGCGCGCCTGGCTCGCCCAGCACGGCAACTGGGACCGCACCGCGAACGATCTCGGCATCCACCGCAACTCCGTGCGCAACCGCATCTCCCAGATCTCCCGGCTGCTGGGCCGGGACCTGGGAGACGCCCACACGCGCATGGAGCTGTGGTTCGCCCTGCACTGGGCCGAAGAGCCCCCGGCACCATGAAACCGTCCCTGATCAGGTTCTTTCATCCAGTGCCGGCATCGACGGTGTGCGAAGGATCCACTCGTCTCACTGAGATACCTGCCTTAGCGTCCTGTCAACCGGCGAATGAACGCGAGGCAGTGGCTCGTGACGCCCGCGCCGAAGACGTACGTCCTGATCGCACCGACCGGTGCTCGTCGAAAGTGGCAGCAACATGAGCACAACCACCCCACCCGCACCTCGGGCGGACGCAGGGCCGCTCGCCCGGGATGCCATGGGTGTCCGGGACCTCGTCCTCACCGTCCTGGCCGCGCTCGCGCCGCTCACCCTCATCGTCGCCGTGGCTCCCCTGCACTTCATGAAGGGCGGCAGCGCGGTCCCCGGCGCGTACCTGGTCGCCGGCGCCGTCATGGCCCTGTTCGCCGTCGGCTTCATGGCCATGAGCCGCTACGTCCGCAACGCCGGCGCCTTCTACGCCACCGTCACCCGCGGCATCGGCCGCCCCGCGGGCGCCGGCGCCGCGCTCCTGGCCCTGGTGGCCTACAACGCCCTGCAGATCAGCACGTACGGGGCCATCGGCCTGTACGCCCGCGACACGGTCAACCACTACTTCGGCCTCGACCTCCCCTGGTGGTCCTACGCCCTGGTCGCCCTGGTCCTGGTCGCCTGGCTCGGATTCCGAGGCATCCACGCCAGTGCCCGGGTGCTCGGCGTCGTCCTCGTCCTGGAAGTGCTCGTCCTGGTGATCCTCGCCGGCTACGTCCTGGCCAAGGGCGGCCCCCAGGGGTTCACCCTCACCTCCTTCGACCCGGGCAACGTCCTGCGCCCGGAGAACGGCGCGATGTTCGCCCTCGTCTTCGGCGCCTTCATGGGCTTCGAGTCCACGGCGATCTTCAGCGAGGAGGCCAGGGGCGGGGCCTCCACCGTGCGGCGCGCGACCTACGTCGCCGTCGCCTTCATCGCCCTGTTCTACGCCTTCATCACCTGGATCGTGGTGACCGCCTACGGCCCGTCACAGATCGGCGACGCGGCGAACGCCGATCCGGTCAACCTCGTGTCCTCCCTCTTCGGCTCGTACACGCCCGGCCCGTTCACCGACATCATGCAGATCCTGCTGCTGGGCAGCGCCTTCGCGGCGCTGCTGGCCCTGCACAACGCCACCAACCGCTACTTCTACGCGATGGGGCGATCCGAGCTGCTCCCCGGCGTGCTCGGCCGTACCCACCCGGTGCGCAAGTCGCCGTGGGTCGCGGGCCTCGTCCAGTCCGCCATCGCCCTGATCGTCGTCGCCGGCTGCGCCGTCACCGGCGTGGACCCGTACCTCGGGCTGCTCGGCGGCGGCAGCGCCCTCGGCTTCGTCGGCATCATCGGCCTGTGGGCGCTCTGCTGCGCCGCGGTCATCCGGTACCTGCGCGCCAACGCCTCGCAGGTCGGGCTCTGGAGCAGCACCGTCGCACCGGGGCTCGGCCTGATCGGCCTGCTCACGGTGCTGATGCTGGTGCTGACGAACTTCTCCCTGCTGAGCGGCATGGACACGACCATGAACGCCGTGCTGCTCGGGCTCGCCGCGGCGGGACTGCTCGGTGGCCCGCTGCTCGCGCTGCGGCTGCGCCGCCGCCGGCCGCGGGCGTACGACCGCCTGACCGAGATCGGGGAGGAGGACCGGGACGGCACCCCCGTCCCGGCGGCCTCTCCCGGTCCCTGACCCTGGGAGCACCATGCGACCGCACCAGCACGACGCCCCGGCGGGTTACCTGCCGGTGGACCTGTCCGGCGTGAGCAACGCCGGGCGGGCCGTCCTGGACGACCCCGGCTCCGTCCAGCTCGGCGAGCGCGCGCTACACGGCATCCCGTTCCACTTCGGCGACGCCGGCCACCCGGACAGGCCCGCCTTCGTCGACGCGGCTCCCGGCTCCTCCCCGGTGCGGGTCCGGATCGACCGGCGGGCCCACTGGCTGATCTTCGCCCACGCGCTCCTCGACTCGGACCTGTTCGACGGCGGGCCCATCGGCCAGACCTACGCCGAGTACGTCATCCACTACGCGGACGGCACGAGCGCGCGCACCGCGGTACGCCAGCGCTTCGAGATCGGGCCGCCCCCCCGGGACTGGCCCGATCGCGCGATCCCGCTCGACTGGGGCCAGACGCCCTTCCTGGCACTGCCCGACAGCCGGCACGAGCTGATGCACCGGACCCACGGCCGCTACGACGCGGCCGGCGCGCGGTACGTCGACATCGACGATCCGCAGGCCCGCTCGCCGTACGTCCTGCCGTACCGGTTCTACCTGTGGCCCTGGCGCAACCCCCACCCCGGCCGCGTGATCGCGAGCCTGGAGATCCGGCCCCTGGCCACCGGGGTGCTGGTCGGCGCGCTCACCACCAGCGACCTGGACGAGGACCCGTTCGGCCGCACGGTCGCCCAGAACGTCCTGCTCAGGGTCGAGGGCACACCGGTCGACGAGAACCTCGCGGTGGACCTCGACCGCGGCCTGGCCACGTACGCGTACCGGGTCGTCGACGACTCCGGCGACACGGCGCACGACACCGTCGGCTGGGGCGGCGACGCCCGCGCCCGCGACGACATGGCCTACGTCCGCGTCACGGCCGTGCCCTCGGCGACACTGACCGTGCGCGACGGCGAGCGGGTCCTCGGCCGCTGCGTGTGGGGCGACCTGCTCACGGCGGGCCGGCTCGACGTGGGCGCGGGCGTGACACTGGAGCTCACCGAGACCGGCCGCGCCTGGGTGCGGACGACCGTCGTGGACGACGAGACCGGCGAGCCCATACCGTGCCGCGCGCACTTCCACACCCTCGACGGCATACCCGTCGCCCCGTACGGCCACCACGCGCACATCAACTCCGACGGCAACACCTGGAACCTCGACATAGGCGGCGACGTCCGGCTCGGCGCCAAGACCTACGCCTACGTCGACGGTTCCTGCGAGGGCTGGCTGCCGCTCGGCGAGATCGTCGCCGAGGTCGCCCGCGGCTTCGAGTACCGCCCCGTGCGCGAGGTCGTCACGGTCGAACCCGGGCAGCGCGAGCTCGTCCTGCGCCTCCGCCGTATCGCGGACATGCCCGCGCGCGGCTACTTCAGCGGGGACACGCACGTGCACTTCGTCTCCACCCTGGGGGCGGAGATGGAGGCGCGCGGCGAGGACGTGCACGTCGTCAACCTGCTGCTCAGCCAGTGGGGCCATCTCTACACCAACATCGAGGACTTCACCGGGCGGCCGCACACCTCCGCGGACGGCGGCACGGTCGTGTTCGCCGGGCAGGAGAACCGCACGAACATGCTCGGGCACATCAACCTGCTGGGGTTGCGCCACCCGATCATGCCGTGGAGCACGGGCGGCGCTGAGGAGTCCGACCTCGGCGGCGGCCTGGAGACGACACTGTCCCGATGGGCCGACGAGTGCCACGCCCAGGGCGGCACGGTGGTTCTCGCCCACTTCCCGGTGCCCAACGGGGAGGCCGCCGCCCTGCTGGCGACCGGCCGCCTGGACGCGGTGGAGATGATCGCCTACGACCCGTACAACATCCAGGAGTACTACCGCTACCTCAACTGCGGCTACCGCATCCCCCTGGTCGGCGGCACCGACAAGATGAGCAGCGAGGTGCCCATCGGCCTCATCCGCACCTACGTGCGCATCGCCGGGCGGGACCTCGACTACTGGGCGTGGTGTGACGGGATCCGTGACGGCGACACGTTCGTCACCAGCGGGCCGCTGGTGACCTTCACCGTGAACGGCCGCCCGGCCGGGGCCCAGCTCGCCGTCTCCCCCGGCGACCGGGTCCTCGTCGAGGCGGACGTGGAGTCCATCTTCGACGTGGACCGGCTGGAGGTCGTGGCCAACGGCGCCGTCGTCGCCACGCACCGGGCCGCCGCGCCGGCGCGGCGCCTGCGCCTGACCGCCGAGGTGGAGGTCACGGAGGACACCTGGCTGGCGGCCCGTACGTACGGGCCCGGTGACCAGGTCAGCCGCCACCACGACGTGTGGCGCCGCCCCATCATGGCGCACACGTCACCGGTGTACGTCACCGTGGGGGAGGGCTACGACCGGTTCGACGCCGAGACCGCGCGGTACATGCTCACCCTCGTCGACGGGGCCACCGAGCACATCGTCGAACGGAGCCGCCGATTCTGGCCCGGCCAGGTCCACCACCGGCACGGGCAGAAGGATCATCTGGCGTTCCTGCTGGCACCGCTTGAGGAGGCGCGGACCGCGATCACGGACCGCCTGCGGCGGCACTCCGGCTCCCCGCGGCGGCCATGACACCGTGCCGCGTCCCGCCCCGGCCGGGTCTAGTCTCACGGTTGTGACGACCAGGAACTCGCACTGCTCCTTCTGCGGTAAGCCCTTCGCCCCCGGCCAGGCGTGGCCTCGGACCTGCTCCGGCTGTGGGAACACCTGCTACCTCAACCCACTGCCGGTCGCGGTGATGGTGCTGCCGGTGGACGACGGCCTGCTGGTGGTCCGCCGTGACGTGGAACCGCACCGCGGCGGGCTCGCGCTGCCCGGCGGCTTCATCGACGTGGGCGAGTCCTGGCAGCGGGCGGCCGTCCGGGAACTTCACGAGGAGACGGGTGTCGTCGTCGACGCCGGCGACGTGCGGCTCCTCGACGTGCTCAGCGCCCCCGACGGCACCGTACTGATCTTCGCCCTGGGGCCGCGGATCGGCTCGGCCGCCCTCCCGCCGGTCGTGGCCACCGCCGAGACGACGGAGTGGCTGCTGATCGACGGGCCTCGGGAACTGGCCTTCCCACTGCACACCCGGATCGTGGCGGAGTACTTCAGCCACGCGGGCGCCGCTCACCCGGTGCGCCCCGGGCAGGCGCGCTGATCGCGGCAACCCGCGGTCGTGTCGGCACGGCCGGCAACGCCCGGTCGGCCCGACCGCGAAGTACGATCGATCAATGACCGAAATGACCGAAACCACGCCCGGCTGGCTCACTCCCGAAGAGATGGAGTCGGCCCGTGCCCGGATGCCGATCCTCTACGTCGACGCCGTACCGGTCCGGGTCGACGACACCGGAGTGGTCACCCACGTCGGCCTGCTGCTGCGCATCGGATCGGACGGAGCGGTCAGCCGTGCCCTCGTCTCCGGCCGCGTGCTTCACCGGGAGCGCGTCCGGGACGCGCTCATGCGCCACCTGGAGAAGGATCTCGGCCCGGTGGCCCTGCCCCGTGTCCCGGCCTCCCCCCAGCCGTTCACCATCGCCGAGTACTTTCCGGCGGAGGGCGTCACGCCGTACCACGACCCCCGGCAGCACGCGGTGTCCCTCGCCTATGTCGTCCCGGTCGCGGGTGACTGCCGTCCCCGGCAGGACGCCCTCGATCTTGTCTGGTTCACACCGCGGGAGGCCGCGTCCCCGATGGTGCAGCAGGAGATGTCCGGTGGGCAGGGCGTCTTGCTGAAGCAGGCCCTCGCACACGTCGGCTGCCTCTCCTGACCTCCACGGCGGCGCGGTCCCGGCGAACGCCGCGTGGAACAGGGGGCGTCGCCACCACCGGCCCCGGCGGCACAGGCCGGTCCGGCACCCACATCATGATCGACTAAAGCGGGCGGAAGCGCTCGGACATCGACCACTCCGGCTCCGCGACCTCGGAGGAGACTCCGGTTGAGCGTCCTCACGCGGAGTTTCGGGCGTAACACAAGACAGACAAGTTCGGCTCACCCCTTGGCAAATCATGTTACCTATGGCAATCATAAAGTCACTTTAGGTAACGACAAGGGAGTGTGACCCCCTGAAAGAGAGCCAGTCGATGTCGACAGCACTCGGTTCGGCCATGCCCGCGGAGCTGGTGGACGCGGGAGCGCCCAGGCCGAGTCACGACCTCAGAGTGCCGGCCGACCTGGTCGCGACGGCCGAGCACGGACTGACCGCCGGCGGCCGGCCCCGCAAGCGAGTGCTGATCATCGGGGGCGGCATGGCCGGCCTGGTCGCCGCCTACGAGCTGATGCGCCAGGGCCACGAGCCCGTCGTCCTGGAGGCCCAGCAGCGGGTCGGCGGACGCGTGCTCACCCTGCGCGGTTTCGCGCCCGGCCTGTACGCCGAGGCGGGCGCGATGCGGATCCCGCGCGTGCACGACCTCACGCTGGCCTACTGCGAACGGTTCGGGCTGACCCTGCGCCCGTTCGTCATGGGCAACCCCAACACCCTGGCGTACATCCAGGGCGTCAGGACCACGATCAAGGAGCTGAACGGCAACCCTGAGATCATCGACTTCGGGCTGGCCGAGCACGAGCGCGGCCGCACCTACGAGGATCTGTGGCGCAGCGCCACGCAGGAGATCCACGACCTGTACGCGCAGGAGGGCGAGAACGCGCTCGACCGCATCTGCACCGAGTACGACCGCTACTCCATCCGCAGCTTCCTGCGCGAGCGCGGCTTCTCCGAGGGGGCCATCGAGCTGTACGGCGTCATGAGCTTCCGGGAGGCCAACCTCAACGCGGCGGTCATCGAGCAGTTCCGCGAGATCATCGGGCGGGCGTTCGAGGACATGCAGGAGATCGAGGGCGGCACCGACCGGTTGCCGACCGCCTTCTACCACGAGCTCAGGAGGCACGTCCGGTTCGGCCACGAGGTCACCGCCATCGAGCAGGACGACCACTCGGTCACCTTGCACGTCAGAACGGGCTCGGGCAAGACGACGCTCACCGGCGACTACGCCATCTGCACGGTTCCGTTCTCGGTGCTGCGCGACATCGAGACCAGGCCCGCCTTCTCGCGCCGCAAGCAGCGCGCCATCCGCGAGCTGAACTACAACGCCTCCACCAAGATCCTATTCCAGGTGCGGCGGCCGTTCTGGGAGCGGACCGACGGCATCGTCGGCGGCACCACGGTCACCGACCTGCCGATCCGGCGCATCTGCTACCCCTCGCACCCCGCTCCCGACGAGGAGCGCTCAATCCTGCTGGCCAGCTACACCTGGGGGCAGGACGCCCTGCGATGGGGCGCGATGTCGTCGCAGAAACGGGTCGAGCAGGCGCTTGAGGACGTCGCCAAGATCCACCCTGAGATTCACGATCACTTCGAGTTCGGCGTCACGCACGCCTGGTACGACGACCCCTACGCGGCCGGCGCCTTCGCCCTGTTCGAGCCGCACCAGCAGACCAGCCTGCACGACGCGATCATCACGCCGGAGGGCCGCGTGCACTTCGCCGGCGAACACTGCTCGCTGTGGCACGCGTGGATCGAGGGCGCGCTGGAGTCCGGGCTCAGCGCGGCCCGAGCCGTACACGAGGCGGGCTGACCGGCGGCGGACCGACCGGCGGCGCGTGTCAGGAGCGGGCGTGTGAGGGGCACGCCCGCTCTGCGTGGGCGAGCACCTCAGGAACGGGTGTGTCAGAAGCACGCCCGCTCGGCGTAGGTGGACACCTCAGGAGCGGGCGTATCAGGAGCGCGCCCGCTCGGCGTAGCGGCGCAGCCGGGCCGCGGCCTCGGCCAGATCGGCGACGGCCGCGGCACAGGCGGCGAGGTGGGCGTTCACCGCCTCGCGCAGCCACGGTGGCGCGACGCCGCCGGCCTCCAGCCCGGCCTCGATCGCACGCAGACGTTCGGCACACTCGGCGAGCGCGCGGGCATCGGACTGCAGGACCGCGGCGTGGCCGACGATCCCTTCGGGTACGGCGGGCATCCGGTCCTCCGGTCAGCGGGCCAGGCAGGTCAGGTGGATCAGGTAGGCAGACAGGTCAGGTGGGTTAGGTGAATCAGCGGATCAGGCAGCCGGGCGGATCAGGCGGATAAGCGGACCAGACAGCCGGGCGGTCGCGGTCAGGCGGATCGGATGGTCGAGCGGGTGGGCGGGTAGGCGGTTGGGGGGTGGATGGATGGGGGTCACGTGGTCAGGACTGGGACGCATGCGTCCCGGAGTGTCTGGCGGGCGGTGGCCGACAGGCAGAGCAGCGGGCGGGCGCCGTCGAGACCCAGCTCGCGGAGCTGACGGGCCAGCGGATGAGCCGTCCGCCCGATGGTCAACCGCACCCGTGGCGCCGGATGCACCCGTCCCAGGCCGCGGGTCCGCACGCATGAGCGCAGCGTGCTGTCCGCGTGGCGTGCGTAGCCGACCAGGTCGCGGTCGCTCGCGGGCAACCCGGGGCCGAGAGGCCCGCACAGCGTGAGCAGCCGGTCGTCGAGGTCGCCGACCACGATGCGCGCGGCCCTGGCGGTGAGCTCGAACTCCAGGGGCGCCAGGTACGGCTCGCCGCCCCACAGCTGCGGCGCCACGGCGGAGACGGCGTCGGTGTCGACCACGGAGCCGGTCAGGAAGCTGCCCGAGCGCCGCCGCTCGGCGCCCCGCAGCAGGTCGGGCCAGACACGCGGCGACCCGGGCCGCCACGGATCGGGCACGACGATCCCGAGGTGGAACTCCCGGTAGTCGCCCAGACTGGTCCGCCGGTTCCAGGAGGTGTGCACGGCGACGAGAGCGCGACCCGCGACCCGCACGGCGGGGCCGAGGCCGGTCCCTTCGAGCAGGGCGGCCGTCGCGGCCGGGTCCACGGCGAAGTACGCCGTGAGGGCGCTGCCGTCCTGGCACTTGATCGGCAGCTCGACCGTTCCCCGCGGGGTGTCCACCGGGTAGGTGGACACGGTGAGAAATGGGAAACCCTCGGGGTAGGGGACGCGGTCGAACAGCTGGTAGGCCTGCGCACGCACCACCGGGCCCCGGTAGGGCGTGAGCCGCCCGTCGATCTGGTCACGGGCCTCGGGCAGGTCGTCGGCGATGTTGGCGATGTAGTGCTCGATGCTGTGGCAGAGCGGGAACAGGTGGGTGGAGTCGAAGTAGTCCACCACGTACCAGTCGGGATGCAGGTCGAAGCAGCCGCCCGCGCCCTGCCCGTCGAGGGTGGGGATGATGTCGTGCTGGTTGGTGACGACCGCGACCCAGGTGCGCGGGTCGGCGGGTCTCTTGAAGTCGACGGGCGAACCGACGGCGACGGCGTGGGTGACGGTGTAACGGTCGCAGAACCCCGCGTCCTGCGCCAGGTTCATGATGGCGGCGCCGCCCGCGCTGTGCCCGATGAGGGCGAGCTCCGCCCCCTGGGGCAGGCCGTAGTCGCCGACGGCCTTGGCCAGGGCGCGACTGTAGGGGTTGCTGTCCAGGACGGCGCTGCTGAAGGCGCCGAGCAGGTCCTGGGGCGAGTCGTTGTCGGGCCGCCCCGCCCGCATGCCGGGCACCTGGACGACGTGGCGCACCACCCCGTCTGGGCCCTTGACGCTCTGGATGAGCATCCGCCCCGTGGTGCCGACCGCGCTGATGTTGCGCAGGAAGCCGAGCAGCGACCCCTCCGTGCTCAGTCGCGCGGACTCGGCGGCGGCCAGGTCGGTGCGGCGCGCGGCCCCCTCCCCCGTGTCGAGGACCGCGACGGCCCTGTTGCTCACGCCGGTGATCGGGTCGGCGGTGGCGTAACCTCCTCCGGTCGCGATCAACCAGGCGGCGTCGTCGTTGAGCGGGTTCTCGTCCAGCAGGGCCCGCAGGGCGAGAACCTCGCCGAAGACCGGAGCGAGTCCGCTGAGCGTGCGCACCGCACCGCGGTCCTTGAGCAGGGCGCGCAGCGCGCGGATGGCCGCCAGGTCGCGGTCGGCGGCGGTCGCCTCGATGAGCCGGCCCAGCATGGGGTCGCCGGTCAGTTCGGGGTGGTCGAGGGCGACGGCGGCGATGCGCAGCCGGAGCGAGGTGGTCAGGACCCGTACGGCCAGGCTCTCCGCGCCCAGCATGGTGCCGAGCTTGGCCATCAGGGTGCCCAGCCGTCCGCCGGCGAGCGCGTATCCGAACCCCTGACCGTTCGTGACCGCGCGCAACAGTGCGCGCTGGGCGAGGCAGCCCGCCGCGGGGGCGCGCGGCAGGGCGCCGAGCGTGGCGACGTCGGTGAGTGCGGCCGTGGTGTGGGCGGCCGCTTCATGGATCGTGATCCCGATGTCGACCAGCTCGCGGGCCGCGGCGCGTAGCAGCCCGGCGACGGGGTCGGTCTCCCCGCTCACGGCTCCGCCCGCCGGCTCATGCTGACGAAGCGGGGGTGCGGGTCCTCCGGGATGTTGCGGTGCAGCACGTCCGAGAGCGTCCGGGTGGCCGCGATGATCCGCAGCCCGTGCGGGGAGAAGGTCTCGGCGTTGAACACCCGCGGGGCCAGCAGCGGGTTGGTCAGCGCCTGGGAGAAGGCGTCGATGGCGATGATCTTCGTCAGCAGCGGCGGCAGCATGGCGTCGGGGGCTCCCGGCTCCTCGGCGAACAGGCCGACGTACAGGTCGAGGTCGTCGACACCGCGGTAGAGCTCGCGCAGCGCGCCGCTGACCCTCTGGTCGCCGGAGACCTGCTCGAAGCCACGCACCCGGGGGAAACCGCAGTGCTCGCGGTAGCTGTTGTAGGGGGCCAGGTCGAGGACGCGCGAGTCGGTGACGCTGGCCACGTCCACCTCCCGCAGGAGGGGGTCGGTGTTGAACAGGCCGATGCGGCCGGCGCGCTGGCGGGAGGCGTCCTCGAAGAGCCGGCCGAGGCCGGGCTCGGGGATCAGGGCGCCGCCGATCAGGGTCTGTGCCATCGGCAGGTCGCGGTCGCCCACCGACAGGTGGGAGGGGATCAGGCTGTGCCAGCGGTAGACCAGGTTGAACTCCACCGAGGCCCAGTTCTCGCGGTGCCAGGGGGCGCGGGCCAGCATCGCCGACAGTCGCGAGTCCAGGGTGAAGCGGAAGTGATAGGGCGTGATGTGGTTGACGTACTCCTCGACCACCAGCTTGATGAGCAGCACGATGAGGATGTTCCGCGCCGTCTGGAACAGGCGCTCGTCGTCCCAGCGTGGATGGTGCCCGGCCAGCAGGCGGGCCACCCTGTTGTGCTCGCGCAGGAACAGCACGGTGAGCATGGTGAAGCCGATCTGGGTGTTGCCCCGGTCGCTGCCGATCGCGAACAGGGTGTCGCGCCGCGCGTCGGTGAGCTCGGCGAAGCGAATCACACTCAGCGGGGCGAACTCCGGTTTGATCTTGCCGTTCTCGCAGAGGTGGGGCGGGAACTCTCCGCCGTTGATGAGCCGGCTCTTGAGCCGCCCGCCGTCGAACGTGCGCAGGGCGGCCGTTGCCGCCCTGTGGAGGCCGTAGAGCTGGTTCAGGTCGATGTGGTGGTTGGAGCTGTTCTTACGGGGGTCACGCGGGATGTTGGTGTCGCCGCGGAGGAAGCCGTCGGTGAACCACTGGGCGAAGTAGGCGAACAGCACGGTGGAGCGGGGGCAGGGGATCATGGTGTCGCCGCGGGTGAACAGGTCGGCGGCACGCTCGGGGGTGGGCCGGCCCTCGGCACCGGCGACCGGCGGCACATGCCGGCCGCTGTAGGTGCGGTCGGTCAGCGAGTCCCACGAGGTGTAGTCGGCCATGGTGCTCAGCGGTTCGGGCCGTGAGGGCATCTCGCGGACCGCCTGATCGATCAGCGAGGCGTTGAGGCGGCGCCGCAACGGCTGGATGGCCTGCACCAGGTCCCAGAACGGCCGTCCGCCGGTCAGGGCCAGAAACTTGAGCCGGTTGGCGGCCCCGTCCGTGGCGATGCTCCGCGCCTTCGGTCCGCCCGCCGTCGTCACGCCTCCCGCCCTTCGGCGCCGAGGCCGAGGACGAACCGGTCGGGGAAGATCCCGTTCGAGCGGACGAGCTCCCCTTCCGGCGGAGGAAGCAGGCGCACGCCGGGGCGGAGCAGCAGGCGGCGTACGGTTTCGCAGACGACGACCCTGGCGGGATGCACGCCGAGACAGGCGTGGTGACCGTGACCGAAGAACAGCCGGTGGTGGCCGGGCCGGTCCGGGCGGAACTCGTCCGGCTCCGCCACCACGTCCGCGTCGAACATGGCCGAGGCCGGCGCGGCGAGCACGACCGTGCCCGCGGGGATCACCGTGCGGCGCGGGGTGCCTGCGGCCAGGACGTGGTCGCGCTCACAGAGCCGGGGAAGCAGCTTGAAAAACGGGTTGAACCGCAGCGCCTCCCAGACGTAACGGTCGAAGCGCGCGGGATCGGGGTCGGCCGCGGCCAGGGCGGCCTGTGCCAGCGCCCGCGGGCGGAGCAGGAGCTGCTCGACCGCCTCGGCCATGGCTCCGGGGCCGCTCTCCACGAACCCGAGGGGCAGCCCGGCCATGTTGATCACGATGCGCTCGTCGTCGACGGCCGTCCCGGCGGGCAGGGTGGTGCCGGCGAGACGGGCGAAGACGTCGTCGGGCGCGTCCTGGCCGGCCCGTACCGCGGCTCTGCGTTCGGCGAGCCGGTCGCGCAGGTGGGCGATCATCTCCGCGCCGGCGCGGACCGACGCGGCCTGGATCTCCGGGTCGCCCGAGAAGTTGGCGAAGCCGTCGACGACCACCGCCCGGGTCCACCGGGAAAGGGTCTGCGGGTCGGGCCCGGGGAAGCCGAAGTATTTCGCGCACACGCCCAGGGCGACGTGGCGGAACAGCCCGTGGACCGCCTCGATACGGCCGTGCGGCCAGGCGGCGTCGAGTGCCTCGTCGGCGATGCGGCCGGCCAGCTCGCGCACGTCGGCCGCGTCGCCGGGGGCGAGCATGACCTGCATCAACCCCTTGTCCCGCCAGTTCATCGGGGTGGCGTCCCTGGCGAGCATGAACGGCCCGCCCAGCGCGGCGTCCAGGCGCGGGCCGAAGGCTCGGACCGTGAAGACCTCCTCGTGGGAGAGCACCTCGACGACGTCGGCGAATCGGGTCACGACCGTGAAGGCGGGCGTGACGAAGATCGGCTGTCGCTCGCGGAGCTCGGCGAACAGGGCACGCCAGCCGGTGCGCATCCACTCACGGACGAGACCCGACGCGGACATCGGGTCGCGGGCCAGGGCCTCGCCGTATCTCTCCAGACGGCCGCGCGTGGTCACCTGATCGACAGCACCCATGCCGTGGGCCTTTCCGTCTGAAACCGGAACGAATATAGATCGTCACGTTGTGTAGCCACAATCTAGGTGCGCGATACATCATTCCTCGATGGCTACCGTATGGATTGTTTTGCTTCCTCTAAGTGATGACTCCGTCACTCGGAAGCCATAGCCGTGCCCTGGGGACGCGGCCGTTGAATGAGGAGCCGAATCGTCTTCGCCGAGTACGCGACCGATCACAGGGAGGTAGCGTGACCTCGCCACCCGTTCCGCAGCCGGGCTCGGGCACAGCGGAGACGGTGACGGTCACCACCGGCCGCCGCACCGTGTACCTGGTCATCCTCGTGGTGCTCCCGGTGCTGTTGCCGGCGCTCGCCGTGCCCGCCCTCTGGGGGTGGGGCATCGGTCCGCGCGACGTGGTCATCGCGGTGGTGATGTACCTGGTCAGCATCTTCGGGATCGCCATCGGCTACCACCGGCTCTTCACCCACCGGGCCTTCAGGTGCCACAGGCCGCTGCGCATCGCGCTCATGCTGGCCGGCGGTATGGCGGTCGAGGGCCCGGTCTCGCTCTGGGCGGCCGAGCACCGCCGCCACCACAAGTACGCCGACCGCGCCGGCGACCCGCACTCTCCGTGGCGTTACGGCGACGGCTGCCTGGCGTTGCTGCGCGGCATGGCGCACGCCCACATCGGCTGGTTCTACACCGCGCGTCACCGCTCCAGCCGCCGGCACTGGGTGCCGGACCTGCTGGCCGATCCGGACGTACGGCGGTTCGACGCCGCCTACCCGGCCGTCGCGGCGCTGTCGTTCGCGCTGCCCACCGCGGTGGGCGGGCTGTGGTCGATGTCGTGGGCGGGCGCGTGGACCGCCCTCTTCTGGGGTGGCCTGGTCCGCTACGCCGTGGTGCACCATGTCACGTGGTCGGTGAACTCCATCGCGCACACCTTCGGTGAGCGCCCGTTCCGGACCAGGGACCGCTCGTCGAACGTGCGGTGGGTGGCGATGCTGACGCTCGGCGAGGGCTGGCACAACTGGCACCACGTGGAGCCGACGTGCGCCCGGCACGGGGTGCTCAAGGGCCAGCTCGACCCGAGCGCCCGGCTGATCCGCTGGTTCGAGCGGGCACGCTGGGCGTACGGCGTGCACTGGCCGGCCCCCGACCGCCTGGCCGCCCGCCGCATCGGCCGGGGCGACCCACCCGCCTGACGACCGCCTGGCCACCGGACCCACAACGCCGGACCCACGGTGCCTGGCCCACAACGCCGGACCCAGGGTGCCGGACCCAGGGTGCCTGGGCCCCGAGACGCCAAGCCCAGGGTGCCGGGACGCCGGGAGCCGTGGAGCGCTGGTCCCGCATCCCGCGCGTGACCCCGATCGACCTCGGGCGACCGCCCGCAGCGCTGGATCTCGCATGGCGTCCACCTCGGGACGGTGCCGCACGCGCGGAAAACAGGGCTAGTAGAGCTTGGACAGGATCATGTGGAAGGCGTGCTGGACGTGGGTGATGGTGATCTCCTGCGCCCGGAGCTCGTCACGCTCCCCCAGCGCGACGACGAGTTCCTCGTGCTGCTGGTCGGACGTCGCCAGGTCGGCGGCGTCGTAGAGGGCCGCCACCCGGTTGTTGAAGTAGAAGAGCCTGTTGCGTTCGATCAGGTCGGTGAGGCGGGAATTGCCGGCCGCCTCGACGATCCGGCCGTGGAAGGTCGAGTTGTATCTCACCCGCTCCTCCGCGGAGTGGGTCGCGATCAAGGGCGCGTGCCGGTGGATGTCGGCGATCTCGGTGAGCTCGGCCTCGGTGGCGCGCTGGCAGGCGAGACGGGCGGCGTAGCCCTCCTGCGCCGCCCGCACCTCGTATATCTCGCGCACCTCGTCGACGGTGTGCTCGTAGACCACCCACCGGCGGCGGCGCGACACGATCAGCCCATCCGCCGCGAGTCGCAGCAGCGACTCGCGGACGGGGGTACGGCTGACGTCCAGCCACTCGGCCAGCTCCGTCTCGACGAGCGATTCGTTCGGCCGCAGCCGGCCGTACAGGATTTCCTCCCGAAGCCGGGTGTAGACCTCGTCGGAGGTGCGCGTAAGAATGCCTGGTCTCCCCGTGTCCGCACTCACCCGGACCATCTCCATCGTTCGTCGCCTGCCCGCGATGTGGGCAGATGAGGTTATCGCGTCAGTACACCGGCCGCTGCGCATCGCCGTCCAGAGCCGCCTGCCAGGGGGCGACCGGGGGTGTCTCCGTCATCAGGTCAGAGACCGGTACGTCCAGGTAGAGAGGTGTCCGGTCGGTTTTCGCCCGCTGTAGAGCGTCCGCCAATTCGTCGAGCGAGGTGACCCGGGCCGCCGGGAGCCCGCTGGCCTGAGCGACGAGAACGGCATCGGTCGGGCCGGGATCCACACCGAAGTATCGCTCACCCTCGTACAGATGTTGCAGCATCTTGATCCAGCCGAGGCTGTAGTTGGTGAGCTGAATGAAGATGATCGGCAGGCCGAACCGGGCGACGGTCTCCAGTTCGCCGCAGGACATCGCGAAGCTTCCGTCCGCGGTGATGGACAGGATCGGCTCGCCCGGCCGGGCGAACGCCGCCCCGACCGCCGCGGGGATGGCGTATCCCATCGGGCCGTGCCCGCGCGGGACGATCACCGACCGGCCGGGCCCGTCGACGTCCCAGTACGAGGCCACGTTGGGGGTGGGGGTGCCCGGGTCGGCGATGACCAGGCAGTCGCCCATGACCTCCTTGGCGACCTGCACCACCTGGCGGGGCGACAGCCGGGGGACGCTGAGGGCGCGGGTGGCCGCGTCCGGCGGGGCCGGTCGCCAGGCGGCGCGCTCGGCGGCGACCCACGCTCGCCGCTCCTCGCGGCCTTGGGCGTCGACCTCGGGCAGCGCGGCGGTGAGCTGTTCCAGGACGGTGCGCGCGTCTCCGGTCAGCCGGATGGCGTCGGGGAAGTTGCGGCCGGTGCGCTCGGCGCAGACATCGACGGCGATGACCGTCGGGCCGGTCCGAGCCGGCCCGGTCCAGCTGTTGGTGTCGGTGGCGTTGGCCCGGGTGCCCACCAGCAGGACCGTGTCCGCCTCGCGGAGATAGGCGTTGGCGTACTCGCGGGCGCCGTTGGCGCCGACGACGCCGAGCAGCCAGGGGTGCGCGTCCGACAATGCCCCCTTGCCGTGGATGCTGGTCCCGACCGGGATGCCGCCGGCCTCGGCCAGCTCGGCCAGCGCCTGCCAGGCCTGGGAGACGTGCACGCCTGAGCCGGCGAGGACGGCCGGTCGGCGGGCCCGCGCCAGCGCCCGCGCCGCGGCCGTCACCGACTCCTGCTCGGCCGCCGGCCGGTCGGCCGGCAGGTCGCCTGAGGTCTCGGCCGGGAACGCCTCCGGCGCCACCCGCACCGGCTCGTCGAGCACGTTCTCAGGGAAGATCAGCGCGACCGGCGCCGGCCGGCCGGACACCGCCTGCCGCAGCGCCTCGGCCACCGCGCCCGGGATGTCGGCCGGGTCCTCCACGGTCCGACACCACTTGGTGACCGCGGAGAACAGCTTGGTCTGGTCGATCTCGGTCAGCGCCCCGGTGCCGCGGCTGGAGACGTGGATGTCGGAGGTGATCAGCAGGATCGGCACCGAGGCGGCGAACGACTCGCCCAGGCCGCCGACGACATAGGTGGTGCCGCCGCCGCTGGACACCTCGACCACGCCGACCCGGTTGGTCACCCGCGCATACGCGTCGGCCATCGCGGCGGCGTGCCGCTCGTCGCGGCCGAGGACGTGCCGTACGGCCCCGGTGCGGTGGTACAGGGCGTCGTACAGGCCGACCCCCGTGTCCCCGGGCACCCCGAAGATCGTGTCGACTCCGGCCCGGTTCAGGCATTCGACCAGCAACTGGGCCGCGGTGCCGCTGAAGGGTGAGGTGCGGGGGTCCGGCGCGTCGGTGTGCGGGTCAACCATCGGCGGGGTAGTGGTCACGGCCCGTCCTTCGTCGTGGGAGAAATTCTCGACAGCTCTTGTATACCAGCTTGTATCCTCGTACGCTACCTCGCATACCGAGCTCGGAGTAGAGCGAGGTACGAGGGAGGGCACTGTGCCGGAGTTCGCCATTCAGAGTGCTGATCTGTCCCGCAGGGGCCTGCTGCGACTCGCCGGCCTGGTCGGAGCGGGCGCCGTCGGCCTGGTCACGACCGGCTGCGGCGCGTCGGGTTCCGAGGCGGGATCCAAGGACGCCACCAAGCTGACCATGTTCGTGTGGGCGGCGGGCCAAGACCGCGTGCCCAGGGACGTGATCGCCGAGCTGTTGAAGACCCACAAGGACCTGACGGTCGAGTTCATCGTGGGCACCAACGCGGAGACCTATCCGAAGCTGGTCGCCTCCGCGCAGATCGACCGCAGCCGCCCCCTGCTGAACCTGGGGTTCTTCAACCCCGACGCGTTCGCGAAGGGCGCCAAGGCCGATCTGTGGGAGCGGGTCGACGAGACCACGGTGCCCAACGTCGGAAAGGTGCTCCCGGCCTACCGGACCGCGAACGGGCTGGGCGCCTACATGGTGATGGACGCGATGGGAATCCTCTACAACACCAAGGCGCTGCCCAAACCGCCCACGTCCTGGCACGACCTGCTCGACCCGAGATACCGGGGCAAGGTCGCCGTCTGGGACGCGCCGTCGTTCGCGCTCAACGGCCTGGCGCTGCTGGCGAAACTGTCCGGCGGGTCCGAGGCCGACATGGGACCGGGGCTGCGGCTGTTCGCGGAGGCCGCGCGGAAGAAGCACTTCCGCGCGCTGTACAAGTCCCTGGACGAGCAGCGCAAGATGCTCGCCTCCGGCGACATCGTGCTGACCCTCGGCTTCCAGGGTACGGCGCGGCCGTGGATCGACGCCGGTGACCCGATCGGCTTCGCCGCCCCCAAGGAGGGCGTCCTGGCCTTCCCCGAAGGCTTCCAGATCGTCAAGGGCAGCAGCCCGGCGCAGCTGACCGCGGCCCGCGCGGCGATGAACGCGATGTTCGACCCCTCCGCGGTGACCCGATACGCCGCCGGGACCGGCACGATCCCGCTCGTCCAGGGGGCCACCCTGGATCCGAAGTACGAATCGATCCCGACGTATCAGCTGTCGACCGTCGAGTCGGCGATCCAGCTCGACTGGGGCACCCTGGCCAACGCCACCACCACGTACACCGATGCCTGGAACCGCGAGGTCAAGGCCCACCTGTAAGGCATCAGCGGACCGGAGAGAGAATCCATGACCGTCGAGGAACGGCTGAACGTGACCGTCGAGGAACGACTGACCGTCTCGTGCCGGCGACTGTGCAAGCGGTTCGCCGACGTCATCGTCGTCGACCACGTCGACCTCGACATCCGCAGTGGAGAGTTCTTCTCGCTGCTGGGCCCGAGCGGCTGCGGGAAGACCACCACGCTGCGGATGCTCGCCGGGCTGGAGCAACCCAGCTCCGGCACCATCCGGCTGGGCGGCCAGGACATCACCCACGTGCCGGCGCACCGGAGGGCCACCAACCTGGTCTTCCAGCAGGGCGCGCTGTTCCCGCACCTGACGGTCGCGGAGAACGTCGAGTTCGGGCTGCGCGCCGAACGGCTGAGCCAGGCGGAGACCAGGAAGCGGGCGAACGCGATGCTCGACCTGGTCGGTCTCGCGCACCTGCGAGACCGCCGCCCCGCCCAGCTGTCGGGCGGCCAGGCACAGCGGATCGCGATCGCCCGCGCCCTGGTGAAACGCCCTCCGGTGCTGCTGCTCGACGAGCCGCTCTCCGCGCTGGACCTCAAGCTGCAGGTGCACATGCGACGGGAGTTGAAGAACCTGCAGCGCGAGCTGGGCACCACCTTCGTGTGCGTGACGCACAACCAGACCGAGGCCCTGGAGATGTCCGACCGCCTCGCGGTCATGAACGGCGGCCGCATCGAACAGGTCGGTACCGGCCCGGAGATATACCTGCGACCGGCCACCAGGTTCGTCGCCTCGTTCATCGGTGAGGCGAACTTCATCGACGGGCGGGTCCGGCCGGGCACCGGCGACCGGGTGGTCCTCGACGCCGGGGGCTTCACGGTCGAGACCGGCCGGGGCGACGTCCCGGCCGGGCCCGGCGACCAGGCGGCGGTCATGGTGCGGCCGGAGTCCATCGAACTCCACACCGGCGAGCCGGCGAGACCGGCGGCGCCGAACCAGGCCCTCGGCACGGTCACCGACCTGCTCTACCTCGGCAACACCACGCGATATCTGGTCGAGCTGGCCGGCGGGGTCGGCGTGACCGTGGACACCCGCCCGACGCTCCACCCGATCCAGACCGGTACCCCGGTGACCGCGAGCTGGCCGGCGGACGCCGCGGTGCTGCTCCCCGCCGAGCGGGAGTCCTCCGATGGCCACTGATCTCGACGCCCCCGGGGCCACCCCGCCCCGAGCCACCGCGCCCGGGCGGCGTGCCCGGCGGAGCCGGACCGGAACACCGTACGCCCTGATCACACCCGCCGTGGCGTATCTGCTGCTGGTGTTCGTCACGGCGATGCTGCTCGTGGTGTCCTACAGCCTGCGGCACGAGTCCACGGCGGCGCTGGTGGCCCCGGTGGACATGTCGACCTGGGCCGGATACCTGACGGACGGCTACTACTGGGGGGTTCTGGGCACCACCCTGCGAATCGCGCTGGAAGTCGTCGTCCTCACCCTGCTCGTCGCGTACCCCACCGCGTGGCTGCTGTCGCGCATGCGGCGCGGGGTGCGGTTCGCGGCGGCGGTGCTGGTGCTGTTCTCGCCGGTGCTCGTCTCCGTGGTCGTGCGCTCCTACGGATGGATCCTGCTGCTGGCCGACAACGGGCCGATCGCCGCGGTGTCGCCGGTGGACCTGCTCTACCACGAGGCGGGCGTGGTCATCGCGCTCGTCCACGTCGAGCTGCCGTTCGCGGTGTTCCCGCTCATGACGGTCATGGCCGGCCTGCCCGACCGTGTCCTTGAGGCCGCCGCCGACCTGGGCGCCGGCCCCGTCCGACGCTTCCTGCGTGTCGTGCTGCCGCTGACCCTGCCCGGTGTGGTGGCCGCCGCGCAGATCGTGTTCGCGCTCTCCATCAGCGCCTTCGCGACCCCCGCCCTGCTCGGCGGTGGCCGGGTGCAGGTGCTCTCCGAACTCATCTACGCCAACATCGCCGAGCTCAACTGGCCGCTCGCGGCCGTTCAGGCCCTGGTGCTGCTGGCCGTCTCGCTGACCGTGCTGGCCACCTTCAACGTCCTCAACCGGCGGGTCGAGGCCAGCCGGCGGGAGGGGACACGATGACATTGGGAAAGGACGCGATGGGAGCGAGGCGGGGCGCGACGAGACCGGGGAGGAACGCGGTGAGAGCGGGGCGGTGGCTGGCCGGGGTGTGGTTGACCGCGGTGCTCGGGTTCGTGCTGGCACCGCTCGTGGTCGTGCTCGTCGGCTCGTTCAGCACCGCCGGTGGCCGGATCTTCCCGCCCGACGGCCTGACCCTCCGATGGTACGGCGAGGTCTTCCGGCATGAGCCGTTCCGTACCGGCCTGGTCAACTCCCTGCTCGTAGCCGGGGTGGCGACGGCGCTCGCGCTGTCCGTCGGCACCGCCGCCGCGTACGCCATCGACCGGTACCGGTTCCCGGGGCGTACCGCGCTCCGTGCCCTGTTCATCGCCCCGCTGTCGGTGCCCCGGATCGTCATCGGCTTCGCGCTGTTCGTGCTCATCGTGACGCTCACCCCGCGGTTCTACGGATCCATCGCCGGTGTGGCGCTCGCCCACGGGCTCATCCTGCTGCCGTTCGTGGTCTCCATCGTCGGCGCGGCGCTCTCCGGCCTCGACCCCGCCCTTGAGGAGGCGGGCCGAGACCTCGGCTTCGGCCCGCTGGCGACCTTCCGCAGGGTGACCCTGCCGCAGTTGCGCATCGGGCTCACCACGGCCGGCGTGTTCGCCTTCGTCACCTCGTTCGACGAGGTCGACACCTCGATCTTCCTGATCCGCCCCGGGCAATCCACCCTACCCATCGAAATGTTCCTGTACCTGGAGCAGTCGCAGGACCCGACCCTGGCCGCGCTGTCGGCGATCCTCATCGGATTCTCCGTGGTCGCGGTCGCGCTACTGGTCGCGGTCGCCGGCTTCGGCGGCCTGCTGCGTGCGCTCGGTAACGGCACCCGACGCTGAAAGGACTCACCATGCACCGCGAGGTATCGTCATGACCGGACATCGACTGGGCATCGACATCGGCGGAACCTTCACCGACCTGGTGCTGATGGACGAGGCCACCGGTGAACTCACCGCTCTGAAGACCCCGTCGATCCCGGCGGATCCCGCCGAGGGCATCATGGCCGGCATCCGTACCCTCGTGACACGTCACGGCGTGGATCCGCGGCACATCACGTACTTCGCGCACGGCCAGACCTTCGCGCTGAACACGGTCCTGCAGCGCGGCGGCGCCCGTACCGGGCTGCTGGTCACCGGCGGGTTCCGCGACCTGCTGGCGATCGGGCGGCTGCGGCTGGCCGACCCCATCGACTTCTGCGCCGTCCGGCCGGACAGCCTCGTGGCGCCCGCCGACGTCCGCGAGATCGGGGAGCGGGTGCGCGCGGACGGAGTGATCGTGCGCCCGCTGGACCTCGACGAGGTGACCTCGGCGGTGGCGGACCTGGTGGCCGGCGGCGTCCAGGCCCTCGCGATCTGCTTCCTGCACTCGTACGCCCACCCGGGACACGAGCAGGCCGCCGTCCACTGGATCCGCGGCCGGTTTCCCGGCCTGTACGTGTCGGCGTCCCACGAGGTCTGGCCCGAGCAGCGGGAGTACGAGCGGGCCACGGTCACGGTCCTCAACTCGTATGTGGGCGCGCGGATGGCCGGCTACTTCGAGCGGCTCAGCGCGAAGACCGCCGCCGTCGGCATCCCGGCGACACTGCGGATCACCAAGTCCAACGGCGGCATCATGACGGCGGCCTCGGCGTCCGGCGCCCCGGTCGAGACCCTGCTGTCGGGCCCGGCCTCCGGGGTCACCGGCGCCGTCGCCGCCGCCCGCCAGTCGGGGGTCGAACGGTTCATCACCCTCGACATGGGCGGCACCAGCGTCGACGTGGCGATCGTCGACGGCGCGGTGCCGTACTCCTCCGACAGCCGGCTGGAGGAGTTCCCCGTCATCATCCCGTCGGTGGAGATCTCCTCGATCGGCGCCGGCGGCGGATCGGTGGCCTGGATCGACCCCTCCGGCGTGCTGAAGATCGGGCCGCGCAGCGCCGGCTCCGACCCGGGACCGGCGTGCTACGGGCGGGGCGGCACCGAACCCACGGTCACCGACGCCTACCTGGCGGTCGGCCTGCTGGACGCGGACAGCTTCGCCGGGGGTGGGCTACGGCTGGACCGGGAGGCCGCGCTGGCCGCGCTCACCCGGCTCGGCGCCTCACTCGGACTGGACGCCCTCCGCGTGGCCGGCGCGATCATCGACGTGACCACGGTCAAGATGTACGCGCAGCTCATGCCCCTGCTGGCCCGGCGGGGCGCCGACCCGACCGACTTCGCGATCGTCGCGTACGGCGGCGCCGGGCCCACCCACGCGGCGCTGCTGGCCCAGGAGACCGGCATCGGCCGGGTGATGATCCCGTGGTCGCCGGGCACCCTGTGCGGCCTCGGTTCGCTCATCACCAACCTGCGCCAGGACTTCGTCCGCACCCTGGGCGTGGCCCAGGACTCGATCAGCGACGACGAGCTGGCCAAGCTGTACGACGCGATGGCCGCCCAGGCGACCGCCTGGCTGGCCGAGCAGGGCGAGCAACTCGACGCCACCGTCCTGGAACCGAGCGCGGACGTGCAGTTCGTGGGGCAGTCCTTCACCATCGCCGTCCCGCTGGCCCCGGACACCCCGCCGACCGTGGCCGCGCTGCGGGAACGGTTCGTCACCGCGTACGCCGACGCCTACGGGATCCGGGACGACGAGACCCCCGTCGAGATCCGCAACCTCCGGCTCTCCATCGTCGGGCAGATCCCGAAGCCCGAGTTCGTCCCCCGCACCCGCCGGGGAACCCCGGAGCCGCCCGGCCGGCGCCAGATCGTCGAACGCGGCCAACCGGCCACCGCCGACGTGTACCAGCGTGACAGCCTGCGCCCCGGCGACCGGCTCGCCGGGCCGGCGATCGTCGAGGCGCCGGACACCACGATCTATCTGCCGGCCGGGGTCACGGCCGTGGTCGATCCCACCCACAGCATCATCGCGACCGTCGGAGGTATCGATGTCCGGTAAGACGCTGCGCAGCGACCCGGTGACCCTTGAGATCCTGCGCAACCGCTTCCAGGCGGTCGTCGAGGAGATGGCGGAGAACATCACCCGCACCAGCTTCAGTGTCTTCGTCAAGCAGACGGCCGACTTCGGCACCTGCCTGGTGACGCCCGAGGGGGAGGTGTTCGCCGCGCCGACCGAGATCTCCGGCAACCTCATGATCGGGATTCCGGCCGGCCCCGCGATCGCCGCGCTCGGGCCGTACCGGCCGGGCGACGTCGGCCTGAGCAACGACCCGGACGGCACCCGCGGCCTGGTGACCCACCTGCCCGACCTCTGGATGTGGCGACCGCTCTACGTCGGCGACGAACTGGTCGCCTTCGCGTTCGGCTTCGTGCACTCCTCCGACGTGGGCGGCTCGGTGCCGGGCAGCATCTCCTGGACCAACGCCGACGTCTACGCCGAGGGGCTGCGGGTGCCGCCGGCCAAGCTGTACGACGCGGGTGTGCTCAACCAGCCGCTGCTGGACACGATCCTGGCCAACTGCCGCATCCCCGAGCAGAACTGGGGTGACCTGAAGGCCCTGCTGTCCGCTTTCCACACGGCGCAGCGCCGGCTCGACGAGGTCGCCGGCCGGTATGGCCTGCCGGCGGTCCGCGCGGCGACCGAGGACCTGCTCGACCAGGCGGAGCGGCGGGCCGGGGACATCGTGGAACGGCTGCCGGACGGCGAGTACCGCTTCGTGGACTATGTCGAGGGCACCTCAGACGACGTGCCGCCGACCCGGATCAGCTGCACCATGCGCGTCCGGGACCGTCAGGTGACGCTGGACTTCGCCGGCACCGGCCCGCGCACGGACGAGGCGATCAACCTGCCCACCTGGGGACAGGCGGGGCACTACATGGTCGTCCTCGCCCTGGTCAACTATTTCTGCACGATCGACCGCGGAATACCGTACAACTCGGGCCTCGTCCGGCCGATCGAGCTGGATCTGCCCGAGGGCAGCGTGGTCAACCCCGGCCCCGCCGCGGCGTGCGGGGTCCGGGCCACCGTCTTCTTCCGGATCATGGACTGCGTGCTGGGCTGCCTCGCCCAGGCGCTGCCCGGCCAGATCCCGGCCGCGAGCTCCGGCGCCGTGGCGATCGTTCTCGTGTCGTCGGCCGATCCGGCCACCGGCCAGACCCGGGTGTCCGTGGCCCAGCCGCTGACCGGCGGCTCCGGCGGCCGGCCCGCCATCGACGGCATCGACGGCACCAGCTACACCGGCGGATGGCTCCGCAACGTCCCGAACGAGGTGCTGGAGCACGAGGCGCCGCTCCTCGTCGAGCAGTACCGCTACCGCCCGGACTCCGGCGGCGCCGGCCGACGGCGCGGCGGGGCGGGCATCCGCCTGACCCTGCGGGCGCTGTCAGACGCCACCGTGTTCGCGGTCCGTGGCATGGAACGCATGCGGTTCCAGCCGTGGGGCCTCGACGGCGGGCGGGCCGGCGCGCCGGCCCGCGCGATCCGCAACCCCGGTACCGAGGCCAAACAGGACCTCGGCCGGATCAACGTGCTCCGTCTCGACGCCGGGGAGGTCCTCGACGTCGAGACGGCGGGCGGCGGCGGCCTCGGCAACCCGTACACCCGGCCGCCGGCCGAGGTGCTGGCCGACATCGTGGCCGGTCTGCTGTCGCCGGCGGTGGCCGAACGCGACTACGGCGTCGTGGTCCACAACGGCGTGGTGGACGAGGTGTCCACCGCCGCCCGGCGGCGCGGCGCCGTCTCGACCGGCATCGATCTGGGCCCCGCACGGCTGGAGTACGAGCGTCGCTGGCCGCAGCCGGTCCAGGACCGGCTCGTCGAGGCCGTCGCCCCGGTGCGGGCGCCGAACCGCGGCCGGGTGTATCGGGCCGTCGCCGCGGCGGCCGGCGCCGCCTCCCGCCACGCTCCGGTGACCGGCACGGACGCCTCGACCACGACGACCGACACCGACGTCAGGGCCATCGCGGTTACCGAGGCCGACGTGGCGACCGCGGCGGCGGCGCAGCTCACGCGATCCACCGGTACCGGTACCGGTACCGGGTCGCGACCGGCCGCACCGGCGACCGCGGACGCCGACACCCCCCGCGACACGGACGCCGACCGCTGAGCGGCGTCATCCGACCGATCCACGTCTCAGGGAAACCAGAAGGGACATCCCCATGACCGTGTCAGCCCAACTGTCAGCCCAGCTCTCCACTCATCTGCGCCACAAGGGTGCCGCGATGCGGGACGCCGCGCGCCGCCGCCCGGCCTCCGAGGACTGGGACGAGACCATCAGCGCGGAGTGCACCGCGGACGACCTCACCGGGGTCCGGAAGCTGCGCATCCGCGACTGGCGGTACATCGGTGACGGCGGCGCCGACATCGGCGGCTGGAACCTCGGCCCCAGCTCACCCGAACTGCTCTGCGGCGTGATCAGCACCTGTCTGACGCACACCTACCTGTGCCTGGCCGCCATGCGCGGCCTGCCGCTCGACCAGGTCACCGTGCGGGTGGTCGCCCGCAACAACGACGCCGGGTTCTTCGAGGTGGCCGGCGACCGCCCGATCTACCCGCACGAACTGACCGCCTACGTGCGGATCGACGCCGCCGAGCTGAGCCAGGCCGAGATCGCCGACTTCATCGCCGAGGGCGAGCAGCGCTGCCCGATCGCGTACCTGGTCCGAAACCCGATCCAACTCACCGTCCGTACCGGCGAACCGGAGGCCGACCGATGACCAGAGTGATCCGCTGTGGCCAACTGATCGACGGTACCGGGGCCGACCCGGTGGACGACATGACCATCGTCGTCGACGATGACGGGATCATCGTCGAGGTCGGGCGGAACGTCTCGCCGCCGGCGGGCGCGACCGTGACCGACGCGAGCGGGTACACCGTGCTGCCCGGGCTCATCGACTGCCACGTCCACCTGGTGACGCTCGCCGGGCGTACGCTCGCCGAGCGGCTCGCCACGCCGTACAGCCTCGGGGTGGCCGAGGGGTACCTCAACGCCGGAAAGATGCTGCGTGCCGGGTTCACCACGGTAAGGGACCTGTCCGGGATGCCGCTGGGCGGCAAGATGGCGCTGGACCGCGGGCTCTTCCCCGGCCCGCATCTCAAAATCGCCGTCGCGGCGCTCTCCCAGACCGCCGGCCACGGCGACCAGACCACCCTGTCCGGCGTCTGCACCCAGGTGCCGGATCCCGAGCATCCCCTCACCGTCGTCGACGGCGCCGACCAGGTCCGGAGAGCGGCCCGGGAGCTGCTGAGAGCCGGCGCCGACCAGATCAAGATCTACACGTCGGGCGGGGTCATGAGCGACCACGGCGGCCCGGGAACGGTGGGCTTCTCCCCCGAGGAGGTGGCCGCGGCCGTCCAGGTGGCGCACACCGCGGGCAAGCCCGTGGCCGCGCACGCCATCTCCGCCGGCGGCATCCGGCTCGCGGTCGAGGCCGGGGTGGACTCGATCGAGCACGGCATGTTCCTCGATGACGACACCATCGCGGAGATGGTCCGCCGGGGAACCTACCTGGTGCCGACCCTGCTGGCGCCGGTGTGGATCCGCCGGCGCGCGGAACGGCAGCCCGGGTCGGTGCCGTCACACATGCTGGCCAAGGTCGAGACGGTCGTCGAGGCCCACACCGACAGCTTCCGGCGGGCGGTCCAGGCCGGGGTCCGGATCGCCTTCGGCACCGACACCGGTGTGGTGCCCCACGGTTTCGGGGCCGAGGAGCTGGAGCTGATGGTGCGGTACGGAATGACGCCGATGGCCGCGCTGGTGTCGGCCACCAAGACGGCGGCCGAGCTGACCGGTGTCGCCGGGCAGACCGGCACCCTCACCGTCGGGAAGCGCGCGGACCTGCTGATCGTGGCCGGCGACCCGCTGGCGGACATCACGCTGCCGGCCCGGCCGGACGCGATACGCGGCGTGGCCAAGTCCGGTGTGTTCCACGTGGAGGAAATGTGACCAAGCACCCGCCGACCTTCGGTGTGATGACCTACGAGGCGGAACCCTGGCCGGAGCTGACCGCCCGATGGGCGTGGTTCGAGCGGCTGGGGCTCGACAGCCTGTGGGCCGGCGACCACGTCTGGAGCTCCATCGTCGACGGCCGCCCGGTCCGGCCGCGATTCGACGCCTGGCTGCTGCTGGCCGGCATGGCCGCGGCCACCACCCGGCCCACCCTGGGCCCCCTTGTCAGCAGCATGCCCTTCCGCAGTCCGGCGATGGTGGCGAAGCAGGCGGTGACCCTGGACCACATGTCCGCCGGCCGCCTGGTGCTGGGCCTGGGCGCCGGCGGCAATCCGGCCGACCACGCGGCGTGCGGGGTGCCGCTCTGGGATCCGGAGGAACGGATCGCGAGGTTCGGCGAGTACGTGGAGATCGTGCGGGGCATGCTGAGCACCGACGCGTTCGAGTACTCGGGCACGCACTACCGGGTCAGCGGCACGGTCCGGGCGCCCGCTCCGATCCAGTCGGCACCGCCCCTGACGATCGCCGCGCACGTCCCTGGAACGCTCCGTGTCGCGGCTCGCCACGCCGACACCTGGAGTTCGTACGGAACCCTCTTCTCCCAGATGCGCCGCGGTGTCACGCTGTCCGAGCAGGAGGGGGTACGGACCACCGCCCGGCGGGCCGCGCTGCTGGACGAGTACGCGGCCGAGGAGGGACGCGACCCGTCGACCATCCGGCGCTCGTTCCTCGCCGGATTCACCGCCGACCGGCCGCTCGCCTCGGTCGAGGCGTTCCACGACTTCGTCGGACGGTACCGCGAGATCGGCGTCACCGAGTTCGTCTTCCTGTATCCGGGGCCCGGAGGCGTCGATCCCGCCATGTTCGAGCGGATCTGCACCGAGGCCATGCCGGACCTGCGGAGGTCGTAGTGCGCGGTGCTCACCCGCGGGGGGGAACGGAGACCGCCCGGCCCGGTGAAGGTATGTGGTCATCGCGCTAGGGCCTGTTGCGAAAGTAGATCTTGGTCGTGGATGATCACACCCTGTGGGGCGTGGTGATCTGACGAATGGACAGTGGGCCCGGCTTGAGCCGTTGTTGCCGCAGGGCATCAAGCCAGGCCGTCCGCCGGTGTGGACGCGGCGGCGGCTGATAGACGGCATCCGGTGGCGGACCCGTACCGGTGCTCCCTGGCGTGATGTGCCGGAACGTCACGGCCCCTGGGATCGGGTCTACGACCTGTTCCGGCGCCGGCAGCGCGATGGCACCTGGGCCGAAATCGTCACTCGGCTCCAAGCTCGGGCGGACGCGAAGGGCCTGATCACCTGGGATGTGAATGTCGACTCCACCGTCTGCCGGGCCCACCAGCACGCCGCCGGGGCGTCGAAAAAGGGGATCTGCAAAAGGAGCCGCCCGGCGGCATTGCCGTCGAGCCGGCCGACCACGGTCTCGGACGCTCCCGAGGCGGGCTGACCACCAAGATCCATCTTGCCGTCGAGCAGGGGCAGAAGCCGCTGAGCGTCGTGATCACAGCCGGTCGGCGGGGTGACTCGCCGCAATTCGAGCCGGTCCTGGAAGCCATCCGGGTACCTCGCCTTGGTCCGGGCAGGCCCCGCAGGCGGCCGGACCGGGTGCGGGCCGACAAGGCGTACGACTCCCGCCGCAACCGGTCTTATCTGCGCAGACGCGGGATCAAGGCGACCATCCCGGTCCCCGCCGACCGCGTCCGCAACCGCCGAAAGCTCGGCTCCCGAGGCGGTCGGCCGCCGAAGTTCGACAAAACCGACTACCGCGAGCGGCATGCCGTCGAGTGCGGGATCAACCGCCTCAAGCGCCACCGGGCCGTGGCCACGAGATACGACAAGCTTGCCGTCCGCTACGAGGCGACCGTGTTGGTCGCAGTCCTCAACGAGTGGCTGTGACCAGCACTTTCCCAACAGACCCTAGCCGGACTTGTTGGCCACTACCTGATGCAACACGCTGACGACCGTCAAACCACCCGTGATCGCGGCCGCCAGGCCGACCACACAGCCGATGGCCGTCGCCGCCACCGGCCCAGCATCGTGCGCCATAACTCCGGCAGTGAGCCCGGCACCCAACCCGATGATCAATGCCGCCATTATCGACAACGTGATGATCATGAGGCTACGCGTCGAGAAGAGCGCGGCGTTCGCCTCCGCGGGCTGCTCGGGCGGTCTTGCGGGAGGTCGTACTCTGAACACGCGATGCTCCTTAGGTTGATCATGTGATGAGGCACCGCACGGAGCGGGTCCCGGCTTCCACCCGGGAGCCGCTCCCCCCTCTCGGACATGTCTGGCGAGGCGCCTCGCTCTCCATGATTTAGGCGGAACACCGCAGTGGCGAGTAGGCTATGAGCATGTCCTGACCCGCCAGGCTAAGAGTCAGATAACTAATTAACGATCTTGAACTCTGGCGGGTTAAGACGTTCAGAATTAGAGGTCATGATCCTGATGAAACTGAATCTGTTCTACTTGATGCTCCCGGAGAAGGAGCAGGAACGGCTCGCTCGCCGTCACGACCGACTGGGCGTGATGGAGCAGTACATCGACGGGGCTGTGACCAAGCTGCAGGCTCTGGGGCGACCCAGGAAGGTGCGGGTGCGGTCTCGGTTCGTTCACCAGCCCCAACCCGCTCCGGGGGAGGTGTCGGATCGCAGACTGCCGCCGCCTCGGGATCGCCCGCCGTCGACCCGCGTGCTCAGCCCGAGAGGCATCGCTCTTCGCTTCTACCTGATCGCACTCTGCGCCGCCCAGATGCGGACCAAGGTCGGCAGACGGCCCCGCAACGACCTACCCCTGATCGCCGGAGGCAACGAAACAGGGTGGATCGATCTGATCGCCGTGCCAGTCGAAGCCCAGCACTCAGGCAGGTTCAGCGCCAGCCGATCAAGCAAGAAGCAGCGGCAGGTGATCTCGGCGCTGCGCAGCCTCTCCGATCCCAGCGTTCAGCTCGTCCACCTGCCCAACGCGAGCAAGAGGTCGGGCAAATACGAAGGTTTCCAGCTCTGCGACGAAGGGGGCAGCCGAAGCGACGGCGAGGTCCCTGACTATGTCGTGCCCACGATGACCGATCGCTACTTCGACCTGCCCGTCGGGCTGTTCACGAACGGCTGGATCCACCTGCTGGAGGACACCGAACTCGCGTTCCTGATGATGATCGCTCACGCCTCCCTACACATCGACCCGGGAGGATGGGTCAAGATCGAAAGCGGGCTCCGGCTCCTCCACTACGGTCTCGGGCGAGACGCCTACGAAGCGCACAAGACGCTCCAAGCCTTCGGCCTACTGGGCGTCCACATCGACGAGGACCGCCACGACGACGGAAAAGTGATCAACTACGGCCAGGGCGGTCAACCCCGGCTACACGCATTCCGCCTCCTGCCCGACGGATTCGACGAGCCGGCGGCGGCCACGATCAAGGAGGCCATCACGTTCTCCTGAGACACGACGTCGCTCCATTGTCGAACGGCTACCCCAGAACGTCAGGACCACTAACCCGAGGCGTTCGACGATCCCGGCTCAGGCACCTGCGTGAAACACCTCACCCACCAGCTCGGAGTGCCTAGCTGAGGCACTCTCGGCTGAGACAGCTTGACAGATTGCATAACGCCGGTGGCGGCCATTCTCGCCCGAATAGCATGTTTGCGCTGGTCGGTCGGCATGATCGGCTCCTGGTTGGCCGGGGTTCCCACGCCACCCCGCCTAAGGTCGCGATCAGCACGTAGGGCGAAGTTGTCGAGCTCGGCGGAGCGCTACTCCTTGTCGAAGGTGCAGAAAGTCCTCATCCGATCTTGGACGAACAGAGCCGGGCTACTCCTCAGCCTCTGGTGCCGACGGTTCAGTGTTGCCCCACTGGAGCGTCCCAAAGCCATCCGACCGCTGAACAGCTATCCAGCCTTCCGGCCAGCAGTGCGGGCCGTCCGGCTCCGAGAGCCGAACATCGCTGAACCCAAAGGTCTCGGCGGTGATCGTCCCGGTGAAGATCGTCCCATCGAACCAGGCCTCCCTGGCGAAGGTCGCTCTGCTGAACCCGGCGTACCCGGTGAAGACTGCCTTGCTGAATACGGCGTCCCTGGTGAAGGCCGCCTTGTCGAACCATGTGTCCTTGGTGAAGGCCGCCTTTTCGAACATGGCGTTCCTGGTGAAGGTTGTCCCGCTGAACGTGACGTCCTCCCTGAAGGTCGCACTGTCGAACTTGGCGTTCTTAGTGAAGGTTGCTCCTCTAAAGGCGGCTTTCTCGGTAAAGGTCGTCCTGTCGAATCCGGCTTCCCCGGTGAAGGTGGAGCCCTTGAAGCTGACATCCCTGGTGAAGGTCGCCCCGTAGAACTTGGCGTTCCCGGTGAAGGTTGCCCCAAGGAACTGAGCTCCGGTGACGTGACAGTAGTGGAAGTCGAGGTCGATGAGGGTGGCACCGGTCAGGTCGAGACGCATGCCCTCCCAGAACCGGGGTTCGGCAGAGACCCTGTCCTGGTCCTTGGAACCGCGGTCGTCACGCAGGTGCTCGGCCAGGATGCGCTGAGCGGTGATCCGGACCTGCCGCTCTCTTTCGGGGTCCTTGGCCACAGAGTCGACGGTGACAAGCGCGGGCGGGGCGGTTGCGATCGCTCGGCCTCGGGCAGCGGCGCGTAGAGCCTGGTGACGTCGGCGGGCATCACGTAGAGCCTCAACCCGTTCCCGAGCCGGGTCAACCAGCTCAGACGGGACGGGCAGGGTGTACGGCATGCGCAAATATGCGCAGATCACGTTCACGATGGTTTGACGTGGCCGCCCGCGGCCCGGCGTAGCCGGTCGGACGGTTCGCGAAGGACCTCGTCGAGCTCGGGAGGGTCGAGGACGTGGAAGTCGAGGCCCTTGACGATCACGTGGACGGCGAGGTCCAGGAGCGCGCCTGTCCACTGTCGTGCGGGGAGGTGGAGGTCCTCAGCGAGTACGCCGGAGCGGACGTTCAGCACATCGCAGCCGGACTGTTCCTCACTCCGGGAACCTTCCGAAACCATCTCGCCTCGGCGGTCACCAGACCGGACGCCCGCGATTCGCCTTGACGGTGAAGCACCGGCCCTTCATGTGGGTTTTGGCACCGTCCTGCTTCCAGATCTGAATGTTCCTCTTCTCGGCGCAGTGATTGTTGAAATACACCGTCGTGGAGACGTTACCGTTCACCAAGGAGAGGCCGAGCTTTTTCGTACCGCGTTTGATGCTCTTCTCGAACATCAGGGCGGTGCCGGTCGCGGTAACGGCACGCGGGCTCACAGGCCGGGCCGGTCCACGCGGGGCAGCCGGGTGGCATCATCCGGCCGAGGTCGGACGGATCCGTTGACTTGTGGCCGGGAAGCGGCATTCTGAGACCAGTGGCGTTCTCAGGCGCGCACTCATCGTGTGACCGGCCGATGTCGCCCGCGACGGGCGCGGAGCAGGAAGATAAGTGACCCTCATACTTCACTGGACGCCAAGGGATCCGCGATGAACGACACCTCCTCCGGCGACCGGGGACCGGTCGACCTCCAGATCGACAGGCCCCATTCAGCGCGCATCTGGAATTACTGGTTGAAAGGCAAGGACAACTACCCGGCCGACCGCTCCGCGGGGGACATGGTCGAGCAGATGGTTCCCGGCATCGTCGACGCCGCCCGCGCCAACCGCGCGTTCCTCAGCCGTGCCGTACGGTACCTGGTGGCCGAGGCCGGAATCCGGCAGTTCCTCGACATCGGGACCGGACTGCCCACCGTCGACAACACCCACGAGGTCGCCCAGCGGATCGCCCCCGAGTGCCGGATCGTCTACGTCGACAACGACCCCCTGGTGCTGGTGCACGCCCGCGCGCTGCTGACCAGCAGCCCGGAAGGGGCCTGCCACTACGTCGACGCCGATGTGCGCGACCCCGACCACATCCTGGAGGCCGCCGGGGAGACCCTGGACCTCTCCCGGCCGGTCGCGCTCATGCTGCTGGGAATCCTGAACCATGTCCTGGACGACGACGCGGCACAGGCGATCGTGAACCGGTTGCTGGACGCCCTGCCCTCCGGCAGCCACCTGGCGATCGGCCACCCGACGGCCGAGGTGCACGGCGAGGCGATGCACGAGTCCATGCGGCAGTTCATGCAGCGGGGAGGTACACCGATCACGGCTCGCTCCCGCGGGCAGCTGGAGCGTTTCTTCGACGGTCTGGAGTTGCTTGAGCCCGGGGTGGTCTCGTGCTCGCGGTGGCGCCACGAATCCACCCCCTTCGGGATTCCGCCGGAGGTGTCGGAATTCTGTGGCGTGGCCCGCAAGCCCTGAGCCCCGTCCCGCCGGGAGCGGTCACCGTTCACGCCGGCCATCGCCGGTGCCGCCGGCGTCGGATGTGCCCGGCACCGGCTCACCGTGTCCCTCCCGGATCCGGTCAAGGATCACGGGGGTGATCCCGCCCTGGTCGAGAACCGTGAGGAACACCTCCTCCATGAGGAGCCGGCGGGCATCCGGCGCGCATACGAGGGTCAGCGCCGCGAGCAGTGGCGGCGACGAGGGCCGGGGGCGTGGAGACAGGATCCTCCGCAGCGCGCGGCGATCGAGCACCGGGCCGTAGGCGGCGGTCAACAGGGCACGATGCCGCTGGACCTGGCTCTCCGGATCGCCGGGATGAAGCTGCTGGATCGCGGTCACCAGGTATCCACGCCGCCGCAGCGCCGCGGCGACGGCCGCGCGCCCGGCCAGGTCCCCGCCCCGCCTCACCAGCTCGTCGCACACGGTCCGCACGGTCAGCGGATCGGCGGGTTCCCACGCCGCGGCGTCCACCAGGTCCTCAGTCCGCGTCGACGCGAAGACCGAGAAGACCCGCTCGCCGCTCTCGCGCGCCCGCGCCGTCGCGAGCTGGAGCTGGGCCACGTGGTGTGGGATCCGGTCGTGGTCGGCGCGCTCGGGACCGTCGGCACGGACGGCCGGCGGATCGTCGGCCGCCGTCTCCCGTCCGCCACGGCCGGGCGGCCGGGGCGCCGGCGCCACGCCGAACCCGCCGAGCAGCGGGAGTATCCCGGCGAGGCCGTCGGCGTTCATGGACCTCGGCCGGGTCTCCTGGGCGAACCGCGCGATCAGCTCGCCGAGCCGGTCACAGTTGAGGAGCGTGTCGTGGTAGTCACGCGCGACCTCCTGATCGGCGGGGATCTCCGCCCCGCGCCCCCAGGAGATCGAGTGTGCCCCGGCCGGGGCGTGCCTGGTGAACGACAGCCTGATCCGGTGCCGCGACGCGCTGCTGGTCCAGGTCGAGGCGGTCATCCTGGACCTGAAGCCGTACGGGAGCAGCGCGGCCACCGCCTCGAAGAACACCAGCCGGTCGATCATCGGCACCCCCTCCCCGTTCACCACGCAGACCGGCTGCCCGGTGAGCAGCAGTGCCGCCGCGCCCATGACGGTCTGGTCGACGGCTCCGGCGGTCGACTCCGGATCCAGCACCGGCACGTCGACGAGGAGGGGACCGTCCACCGGAAGCGCGCGGCCGGCGAACGCGTGATAGAGCGCGTCACAGGAGACCGGCCCTTGGGCGGCCTCCGCGTAGGGCACGCAGAAGTATCGAGTGATCGCGATGTCCCTGCCCAGCCCGTCCCGCTCATCGGACCAATCCTGGACGGCCAGGCCCAGGTGAGCGCTGTCGCCGCCGCCGAACCAGCTGATCGTCACCTGGGGCAGCTCCGTGGGGGTGCCCGGCGCGTACCGGGTTATGATCTCGCTGAACTCGTCACGGCCGAGCCTCCCGTCACTGCAGGCCAGGATCTCGTCCCCGTCCCGGGTGCCCGGCTGCTTGCCCCACAGCGCCCATTCGGCGGTGAGTCGTACGGTCAAGAGATCCTCACCAGAACCGGATGACGACGGCGACGACGACCGCGACGAGGAAGGTGGCGCCCAGGCCCACCTTGGCCCAGATGGGCCACAGCGGCTCGTCCTGCCGATGGCCGGGACGGGCCGGTCGAAGCTGCTCCGGCCGCGCGGCCTCAGGCTCGTGTCTGTGCGTCCACAAAAGGACGCGGCCGGAGAGCCAGCCTCTCGGGGCCGGGGGGTCGTCGGGCCGCGGAGCCAGCAGGTCCAGCACGTGGGCCCGGCTTTCGGCGGTGAGCCGAGCGTGGTCCAGGAGCCCGGAGACAAGGGCGTTCGGCGCGTCCGGCCCATACAGGCTCACCGCGGCGATGATCAGCGTCGCCGAACACGGCGTGAGGGGGGAGCCGACCACCTCATCGAACGCGCCGCGCTCCAGCGTCGGCCCGTAGGCCGCGATCAGCAGCTTACGGAGACAACTGAGCCGGGCGTCCCCGTGCGGAAATGCCTGCTCGACGGCGGCCGCGAGATAGCCGTGCTCGCGCAGCGCAGGGGCGATCTCGGGGTCCTCGGCACCGCTGCCCCGGGTGACGAGTTCCTGGCAGACGATCGACAGGGTCGACGGGTCGAACGGCTCCCGGACGGCCGCCCTGACCAGATCCCCGGTCCGCAGCGACCTGAGCGCGCGGGTCCTCGACTCACCGTCGAGCCGGAACACCAGTTTCAAGGCGACGCCGGGCGCGCACTTCATCCGCAGCATGGCCTCCACCAGCGTCCTGGTTGGCGTGCCCGCGTCGTCAAGGGGGTGATTGACACCCTCAAGCGTGAGCGTCGGACCGTAGCCGACGGTCAGGATCACGTCGTAGAGGAGTTCCTTCAGATCCCATGACAGGGCCGGCTGCTCCGACAGCAACCCCCCTCTCTTGATGATCTCCCGGCGGTGGTTCTGCTCGTCATCGGTGGAGGGCCAGGGGATGGGAAGGCGGCCAAGCCTCAGCAGGAACTTTTCGAGTTCTCCGTGCCCCCCGTGCTCAAGCCGGTCGGCGCAGGCGTTCAGGATGTCGCCGACCTCGGATCTCGCGAGAGCGCCCCAGCCGGCCGGTACCGGCGGCGCGGAGTTGGAGGGGCCGTCGAGCAGAGCCAGAACCGGCCCGGCGTCTTTGAACGACAGCGGCGCCGTCTTCTCCGCGAGTCTGCTGACGAGTTCGTCGCAGGGGTATCTGTCGAGCAGCTTCACATAGCGGCTCGTGACGTCGTTCCGGGAGGAGACGACGTCGTCGGCGTCCCAGGTGACGGAGTGCGCACCGTCCCTGGCGCGCTTGGCGAACGAGAGCTTGATCCGGTGCCTGGCCGAGCTGTCGGTCCAGGTCGAGGCCGTCAGCCTGGCCCGCAGGCCGTACGGGAGCAGCGCGGCCACCACGTCCAGGAAGCGCAGCCGTTCGCGCATCGACAACGACTCGCCCCGCACCACGCAGACCGGCTCCCCGGTCAGCAGCAGCGCCGCCGCGCTCTTCGCCGCCTTGTCGACCCTCTCCGCGATCGCCTGGAGGTCGAGTGCCGGGACGTCCACGGTGAGCGGGGCGCCCGCCCACAGCTCGCGGCCGTCGAACGCGTCGTAGAGCGCCTCGTAGGACACCGGCCCGTCGGCGGCCTGACGGTAGGGCACGCAGAAGTATCGAGTGATCGCGATGTCCCTGCCCAGCCCGTCCTGCTGACCGGACCACTTCTGGATGGCCAGGCCCAGGTGGGCGCTGTCGCCGCCGCCGAACCAGCTGATCGTCACCTGGGGCAGTTCCGTGGGGGTGCCCGGCGCGTACCGGGTCATGATCTCGCTGAACTCGTCGCGGCCGAGGTTTCCCCGGCTGCACTCCAGAACCTCGTAGTCGTCCCGCGCGTCCGGGGGCTTGCCCCACAGGGCCCACTCCGCGGTGACCCTCACCTCCGGTCTCATCCGTCGCCCTCCCCGGCGTTCTTGCCGGAGGACATCCGCCGCCCGAGCCAGAGCATCGGTTCCATCACGTTGATCGGACGCGCCTGGCCACGGATCCGGAACCTGTTGCCGGGAGCGGCGCGGGAGTTCTCCTGGCCGCCTGCGCCCCCGGGTGTCTCCGGAATCAGATTCTGAAAGTCGTCCGGGTCGAAAACGCCTTTCCTCTGGTCCAGATAGAAGCCGATCGACGAGGTCACGAAGAACTTGATCCGGTCCGGCCGGAAGAACTGCTTGAGAGCGGGTAACACCATGTCCGCGTTACCACTGGCCGACACGGTGGACAGCGCCTGGAACAACTCCTCCGCGTCCTCGGCCGCGACCCGGGGAAACCGGTGGGGGTCGTCGGGATCCGGGGTCAGCAGGCTCAGTTTGTCCGCGGTCTGCAAAACCCTCAGCTCGTCGAACTTGGTGATGCAGATGGCGAGATGATGGGGCAGCATTCCGTCGTCGTACTCGTCGGTGGCGAGCATCCGCCCGGCGAGATCGGCCAGCACACCGTGCAGGTAGGCGAACGCGTCACCGTCCTTGGACTCGCGGATCGGGTCGAAGAGGAAGACGATGCCCCGGCTGGAGGCCAGGTTGTCCAGCAGTTCCTCCCTGTCCGTGCCGTAGCCGGCGCGCTCCGCGCGGAAGAAGCCTCCCGGCGCGTCCAGCACGTCGAGCCCGATCTTCCAGGCGCGGGCCTGCCTGCGTCTGCGGAGCCATCCCCTGCGCCCCTGCTCGGGGCTCCTGCTCAGGAACCAGCGGTAGTGGCCCAGGGCCCCGGTGGCGGGCGGGAACCGCTGGTGCTGGGAGAGCGCGCTGGTCATCTCGCTCAGGAAGTCGATGGAGGGGCCGTCGGCTCCGACGACCCTCCACGGCCCGTTCTTGCGGATGAGGGCGATGTTGAGTGCGGCGAGAAACGTGGTCTTCCCGCTGCCTGGGGCGCCCCATATCGCAATGTTGTGATCCGAGCGCGCCGATTGTCCCGGGTCAGAGTACACGGTGGGCCTCATTCCATCTGTTCACTGATATCTCGCTCATGGCACTTCGATCAGCGGGAAGGGGATCCGCTGGACCCGGGGTACCGCCAGGCCGAGAGCGGCGCCGAGCCCCTGGACGTCCACGGCGTCCAGCTGGGCCAGTCCTCCCCGGCCCAGCTGGGACCAGACCGGGTCCACCCGCTCGGGAGGGCGATCGCAGATCGCTCCAAACGCCAGGCCGGGGTACCGCTCAAGCCGGCGCACCTGCTGCACCCAGTCGATCCGGTGCGGGCAGGGCAGGATCTCCGACGGGTCCGCCCGGGGTGGGTGCGGCGGCCGGTCCCCGACCGTGAGCAGCACCGTCCTTTCCCCGCCGCCGTCCGAAAGCCGGCTTACCACCTCGGCCAGCATGTCCTCGACCATCGCGGCACCGGCATAGCCCTGGCTGAGGGTGCCGCGTTTCTTGAGACGCTCCTCAAGGTCCTCCAGGGAGTACCGCGCCTGCTCGGCGGAGATCTGCCAGCCCGCGACGTCCACCGGAGCCTCGGGGACTCCCCGCTGGTAGGAGTGCACGCCGTAGGCGACCAGCGACACCCGGAGCCGGCTCTCGACCCCGTCGGACACCGTGGTGATCATCTGGCCGATCCGCCTCAACCGCTCGCGGACCTGGGCGTCCGTCCCGGTGGTCTCGACAGCGCAGATCAGGTGTGCCGGCCCGGCCGGGGGATCGAACCGCGCCGGCACCGAGGCGACCAGTTCGGCCCAGTCCTGGTCGTCCCTCACCAGGTCGGGGAGGCCGGAGAAGCGGACCCGGCCCGGCCGTTCCAGCTCGGCCGTGATCTCATAACGTCCGGGGGGCACCTTCACCGTCTGGACCGACAGCAGTGCCGGCCGCCGATCCCGCCACGCCACGACGGCGAACGCCGTACCCCGCTCACCGCTCGGCTCGCAGCGGACGGTGAAGGCGGACGAGGGGTCTCCGCGCCGGGCCTCGATCGGGAACAGTTGCCGGCAGGTGAACTCAAGCCGGTCCGTCGCCGGGTGGCGCTTCAGCACGACGAGTTCGTACGACCGGCACAGCGGCTCGTCGGCGACGATCTCGCGGAGCAGCGCCCTGGCGCACATGTCGGCCCGTGTGAAGGCGGGCGCGTCCGGGTGGGCGGCCCGCAGCCACTCCATCGCCTCGTCTGCCCGGGGGCTGCCCGGAGACGAACCCATCAGGACCACCGTGCCGTCCGCGGGCATGCCCACAGCGTCGAGGACAGCCCGCCTGGCCGAGAACACGTCGGCGATGTCGCGCCCCCGCTCACCCGCCGGCTCCGCCCAGGGCACCGTCGCCCTTCCCCTGCCACGCGGCGTACCGGTCTCATCACGGTGCATGTCAAAGGCGGTGAGGCCCTCGGCCGTGACCTCGACCACGGTCAGGCTCCTGGGTCCGGCGAGTTCCGCGACCGCCTCGGCAAGGGCCCTGCGGAGCCGGATCAATTCGGTCAATTGCCGCTCCCACTGCTATATCTCACCAAAATTGGCCCCCATCCTCCGAGGAACGACTTATGCCGCTAAACGGGAAAATTAGGACACTTCTTCGATGACCCCGCCCGCATTTTGTCGCCATTCTTAACAGCATATTCGGACGCGTGTATAGCTTATCCTGCTACATACTGATAACTCTGATACGAGGGAATTATGATGTACGCGGTCCACGCGGGGGAGCCATCCCGGAGGGGGAATACATGAAAAAGTTTCTGATCGCCCTGTCCGGAGCCAGGCCGGAGATCCTCAAACGCTGCCCCAGCGAACGCGGCAAATTCGAGGGCATCGGCGGAGCGGTTCTCACCACCGGTGTGCTGGCCACCGTCTCAATGGCGTTCGCCCTGTACAGCGCGCTCGGCGTCAGCGTCTACCTCGCCGTCCCCGCCAGCCTGATCTGGGGCCTGGCGATCGTGAGCCTCGACCGGTGGCTGGTCGGCTCCATCCAGACGGACGGACCACGTCGATGGCGCCTGGCCGTACCCCGGATCCTCATGGCCATGCTGCTCGGCGTGGTCATCTCCACCCCGCTGGTCCTGCAGATCTTCAAGTCCGAGATCGACGCCCAACTCGTGGAGATCAAGCAGGATCGCGCCAACACGTTCGCCGAGGAACAGCGGAAGGGCAACATCGGCCAGGAGGTCGCCGGGCTCCGCCAGTCCGTCGCCAGCCTGCGGCAGGTGATCGCCTCCAAGGGCGACACCCCGCAGGACCCCGCCAAGGACCCCAAGATCAAGTCGCTGATCACCGAGCGCGACACCCAGCAGAAGGAGGCCGACGACTACTACGACAAGTGGCAGTGCCAGCTGTACGGTGGCCCGGCCTGCCCCCGCAAGGGCAACGGCGTCGTGGCGCAGGCGAGCAAGAAGACCTACGACAAGGCCAGGGCCCAGGTCGACAGACTCAGCAGGCAGATCGAGGACCGCAAGAAGGAGCTCACCGCCAACGACAAGAGCGCCAAGAAGATCCGGCTTGAGGCCGCGAGAGCGGAACTGCCCAAGACCCAGGCGCGGCTCGACGCCGCCGTGCGGCGGCACAACGATCTACAGGAGTCCTTCGACGCGGAGAACAGGAGCGCCAACGGACTGCTGATCAGACTGCGGGCGCTCAACGAGGTATCCGGCAAGGACCTCACCCTCAACGCGGCCCGGCTCCTTCTCTTCCTGCTGTTCCTGCTGATCGAGTGCCTGCCTGTGACGGTCAAGCTGATGCAGAAACCCGGTAACTACGAGAAGGTTCTCACCCTGGTGGCACGGCAGGAGTTCCGCGACGTCAGGGACAGTTTCCTCCCGCGGACACAGACGGGTGCGGCCGGCGGGCCCTCGACCGTACAGGAGATCTGGGGCCGGCAGACCGCTGCCGGACCGGAGCCCGACAACCCCGGCCCCCCTCCCCCGCCGCCCCACTCCGCGGGGAACGGTTCCACCCTGACCGGCCCGGTCGACCTGGACTACGAGCACGAGTCCCTGGAGGACGAGGCGCTGCGGCAGATGCCGGACACCCGGGTGATCCGGACCACGACGCCCGGCCCGGCCGCTGAGCGGCCCAGGGGCTTCGAACTCTTCCCCGACGACGAATGAGCCCCCGTTGGCTTCCGGAACAGAAGATCTTCTGATCAAAGGCCGCTACCGGCTCCTGTCCAGGCTGGGCGAGGGGGGGATGGGCAACGTCTGGCTGGCCGACGACGCGATGCTCGGACGTCGCGTCGCGCTGAAGGAACTCGTGCTGTCCCCGCGAGGGGAGCACCTGTCCGTGCGCCGCGAGCGAGCCCTGCGCGAGGCGCGCGCCGCGGCGAGCATCGGCCACCCCGGCATCGTCGACATCTACGACGTGTTCCTGGAAGAGGGCCGCCCCTGGATCGTCATGGCCTACATCAGAGGCCGCTCGCTCCTTGAGCTGGTCGAGGGCGGCGGGCTCGGCGAACGCGAACTCGCCCGGATCGGCGTGCGCGTGCTGGACGCGCTGACCGCGGCGCACCGCGCCTCAGTACTGCACCGGGACATCAAACCCGCCAACATCGTGATCAGCGAGACGGGCGGGGTGTTCCTGGTGGACTTCGGCATCGCCCAGATCGGCGGCCACAGCAGTCTCACCATCCAGAACACCTTCACCGGCACGCCCGAGTTCATGGCGCCCGAACGGATCTACGGCCGCGCCCCTGGGCCGCCCTCCGACCTGTGGTCCCTCGGGGTCACCTTCTTCTACGCGCTTGAGGGGTACTCCCCGTTCCGCCGTGACAGCGCCATCGCCACCATGAGAGCCGTCACCGACCACGCTCCCCCGCCGGCCTCCCGCCCGGGGCCGCTGTCGGACGCGGTCATCCGGCTGCTCGAAAAGGACCCGGCCCGGAGGATGGGCGCCCACGAGCTCGCCCTCGTTCTGAAGTCGGTCGCCGCCCCCTCCCGCCGTCCTCCGCCCGAGCCCACGCCCAGGACCAGGCTCCTCCCCACCCCCGGGGCCGTACCGCCCCCCGTCCCCGCGTCCAGGACCGCGCCTTCGCCCGTGTCCCCGCGCGTGTCCAGGGCCGTACCCCCTGCCGCGCCCGGGGGCGCCGAGCCCCCGGAGTCGCCGAACGCTGGCGGCCTCGATCCGGCCGAGGCGGCGCGGCTGGTCGGCGGCATGGCGGCCGAACCCGCCGCGCGGTTCTTCGCCACCCTGCCCCCGAAGACCGCCCAGCAGGTGCTGACCCGGCTGGAACCGAGGGTCGCAGCGGGGATCCTGCTGGCCCTGCCCGGAAGCGGGGCGGCCTCGGTCCTCACCGCGATCCCGGCCAGAACCGCCGGCGGACTGCTGGAGAGGATGGCGGACAGGCCGCGGAAGGCCGCCTCGGTGCTGCAGATGCTGTCCGCGGCCCGAGCCGGTCGCGTGGTGGACCACATGCGGCTGGACGAGGTCTCCGCGCTCCTGGACGTGACGCCGCCCGGCGAGGCGGTGCGGATCCTCGCGCACGCCCACGTCCGGACCGCCGCCGGCGTCGTCGGCGCCCTCCCCGTACCCCAGGCCGCCCGGCTGGTCGGCGGCATGCCGGTACGGCGGGCATGCGACACCCTCGGTCACATCCCCCCCGCCACCATCGCCGCGCTGCTGAGAGCGCTCCCCGGTGACCGTGCCGAGCGGCTGCTCGACGGGCTCGACCAGAGGGCCCGCGCCCATGTCCTCCGCTACCTGAACCGATCCTGACCGTCTCCGGCCTCGTCACCGGAGACCCGGTCCGAGTACGTCACAGGCGGGGCCACGGGCGGGGCCACGGGCGGGGCCACGGCCGAGGTCACGGGCGGGAGCACGGCCGGGACCACGGGCGGGGCACGGCTCGGCGCCCGTCACGACGGCGACGGGCGCCGGTCAGGACTCGCCGCCGAGCTTGGCCGAGATCGCCCGGGCCGCGCGGACGGTGAGCGGCGCGATGGCGGAGAGGACTTTCCGGCTCATCCGGAAGACCGGCCCGGTCACGATCAGCACCGCGGCGACATGGCCGTCTCCGGCGAAGACGGGCGCGGCGACCGAGGCGGACTGCAGGCTCACCTCGTTCGCGGACGTCGCGTACCCCTGACCGCGTACCACGTCGAGCTCCCTGCGGAGTTCCCGCGGGTCGAGGATCGTACGCTCGGTGAGCCGGGTGAAGCTCAGACCGTCGATGATCTCCTCACGCTGCTGGTCGGGCTCGAAGGCGAGCAGGGCCTTGCCGCCCGCGCCCGCGTGCAGAGGAAGACGCTCGCCCACCGAGAAGCCGGAGCGGACCACCGCCCTGCTCTCGGCGCTCGCGATCACGACACGCTCCGATCCCTCCCGCACGTGCAGGCCGACGGTCTCGCCCGTCTCCTCCTGCAGTTGGGCCATGATCGGCATCGCCACCGTCCGCACGTCAAGGCCATCCAGATATATCCGGCCGAGCCTGGCGGCGCCGGCTCCAAGGCGGTAGCGCCCGGACTCCTCCTCCTGCGTGACGAGGCCCGCCTCGGCGAGGTCGAGGATCAACCGCGACACGGTGCTCTTGGGAAGACCCATGTCGCGCGACAGGTCACGAACACCGTGCGGCTTGCCATCCGCGAAACTCAGGAGAACCCTGATGGCTTTGTCCACTCGCATCACTCCGATTGTCGCCCTGCTGATGGCTCTGTCAGGGCCGGGTGGTCCCTCCGACGGGGCCCGGTCGTCCTATCCTGCCGGGTCCGCCCCCGGCTCCGGACCCGTACGCCGACTCCCGGCCCCAGGCCGCCACACCGGCTCCCGATCCACTCCGCGGAGCCGGTGAACCGTGCCGAGAAGGTTCGCCGGCGCCCACCGTCCTCAGCGTCGCGTCCGGCCTGGACCATCGGCGGCCGACCGGGGCGGGTCGTCGAGCACCCGCTCCCGAAAGCCCCGTATGTCGTCGGCCCATGAGTCCGCGCCGCTGAATCGGAAGTCGAACACGATGTGGTCGGCTCCGAGTGATCGCATGGCCGCCACATCCGCACGGATCTCCGGCAGGTCGCCGACGAGCGCGGAGCCGCGGATGTCGTCGTCCGTCGCGGATCCCGTGTCGCCCGCTCTTCCCCCGCCGCGGCTGAACGCGGCGATCAGATCGCGGCGCGGTAGCCGGCCTCCGGCCGACTCGCGGGCCGCGTCGTAGTCGGCGAGCATCCAGACGGCCACCTTCGGGCGCCACCCCGACTCCTGGGCGAGCCGGCCGAGATCGGCCATCAGCGGTGCGAACGTGCTGAAAGGCTGCCGCCCGGCCAGCCAGTTGACCCGCCGTCCGACGGCTGCCGCCGCCGCGAGGCGTCCACCCCCCGCCCACCAGATCTCGACGGGACGATCGGCCCGCGTCCGGGAGGGCGCCGAGTCCAGTACCTCGAACGTCTCACGGCGACGGTGGGCGATCTGTGTCGCGGATACGCCGGACAGCTCCATTTCGGACGCGTAGTCGCCGAGTCCCAGCCCGATGTGGACTCGGCGCTCCGCCAGCTGGGAGAGCGACTCCGCCAGCGCGAGGACATGACGCGGCGCCCGGAAGGGGATCGTGGCGCCCGCTCCCAGTTCGATGCGTTCCGTGACCGCCGCCGCGGCCGAGAGGGCGACGTACTGCTCCAGAAACCTGTCCGACCGCGGCTCCCACAGATGCGGTGTGTACACGAGGTGATCGCGGGCCCAGAGGCGGTCGTATCCGGCGGCCTCGGCCTGCCGGGCGGCGTCCAGGAGCAGGGACCTGCACGTGTCGGGGCCGAAGTGCGGCAGGACGAGACCGTAGGTGGTCATCGTGGCGACCGGCCCGTGCCGGCGCCCCGGATCCACTGCCCGTGTCCGGGTGATCCGACGACCGCGCCGTCGGAGAACACCGCGTTTCCCCGGACGAACGTGGCGACGGCCCGGCCCCGGAGGTCGACCTCGCTCAGGTACACCGCGTTGCGGCTGCCCTGGGCGAGGAAGCCGGCGTCGGCGGCGAACGGCACGGCGGCTCGCGGGTCGACGACGGCGAGGTCGGCGTCATTGCCGACCACGAGGTCGCCCTTGCCCTCCAGGCCGAACCTGCGGGCCGGCCTGGAGGTCATTTTGGCGATGACGTCGACGAGCGCCTGGTCAGGCTCCCGGGCGATCGTGAGGAGCGACGGCATGAGGAACTCGATCCCGGGAAGACCCGGGAGCGCCCCGCAGGGATCCTCCGCGTGGTGGCCCAGTTCCTCCGTGGTGTACGAGCAGTGGTCACTGGCGATGATGTCGATACCGTCGTGGCGCAGTCGATCGAGCAGGCTCCTCCGGACGTCGTGGGCCCGGAGCGGCGGGTTGCACTTGGCGAAGGAGCCGTACCTGTCGAGTGTGTCCTGGTCGAGGAGGAGGTAGTGCGGGCAGGTCTCGACGCTGATGTCGGCGCCGGCCCGCCGCAGGCCGTCGGCGAGGTCCACGCCCCGCGCCGTCGACACGTGCACGAGGTGAACGCGCGCCCCGGTCGTGAGCGAGAGGCTGCCGACCATCGCGATCGCGGAGTCCTCGACGACGGGCGGCCTCGCCTCACGATGACGCTCACCGAAGCCCGGCCGGTCCGCCGACTCGGCCGCGAAGTGCTCAAGCAGCCGATCGTTCTCGCAGTGAACGGCGTGCACCCGGCCCGTGGCCGCGACCGCGCTCATCGTCTGGAACAGCTGCGGCTCCGTGACGGCCCACATGCCCTCGAACGCGGCGGCACGGGATGGCTGTGGCCGGTGGGTGAAGGTCTTGAAGGCGATCGCGCCGGCTCGGGCGCACGACTCGACCTCGTCGAGCGAGCTGTGCCCGGCACCAGCGTACAGCCCGAAGTCGATGAACGACCGGCCGGACAGGTGCCTTCCGCGTCGCTCCAGCCGGGCGGCCGTGGTGACGGGAACGTCGCTGGTGGGCATCTCCAGCACGGTGGTGACCCCGTTGGAGGCCGCGGCGGCGGTGCCGGTGAGGAAGGACTCCCGTTCCGGTGAACCGGGATCCCTGAAGTGGACGTGCACGTCGATCAGTCCCGGCACGACGAGCAGGCCGGACGCGTCGAAGACCCGATCGCCCGGCTCGGGCCTGATCTCCCGATCGATGGCGACGATCTTCCCGTGCTCACAGCGGAGGTCGAACGACCCTGAGACGGCGCTGCTGCACAGGTCACCGCCTCTGATGACAAGACCGGACATTGGCGAAACTCCTTGGGGTGGTGTGCCGGAACGCCGGGAGCGACCGGCCGCCGGCACGCGCTGGGCGGCCGGCGGCCGGTCACCTCTACTGCGGCCCGAACTTGGCGACCAGGGCCGCGGACGTGTCGAAGCGTCGCTTGACCATGTCGGTCAGCTCCTGGGCGCTGATCCGCTGCGTCACCATGCCGATGTTCCGCAGCTTGGCGGTGAGGTCCGGATCCTTCGCGATCTCGGTGAGCGCGGACTCCCAGGCTTGGACGACGTGCTCCGGCGTCTTGGGCGGAGCCATGAATCCCAGCCAGTTGTCGAGGATGAAGTCGTCGAGGCCCACCGCCGACGCGATCGGGGTCTCCGGCAGCAGCGGGAACGGCTCCGTGCCCGAGACGATGAGCGGCCGGATCTTACCGGCCTTGATCAGGGGAAGCGCGGTGGAGACGTTCACCGCCGAGAAGTCGACGTGGCCGCCGGCGACCGCGTTCGCCGCGGGACCGTCCCCGTTGAAGGTGACCCGTTTGGGGGCGGAGGCGTCGACGCCGAGGGCGTCGAACAGGGCCAGGGTGGAGAAGGTCGCCGGCCCCTGCGGCGAGCCCGTGGACCAGGTCACGGTCGAGGGCGAGCCTTTCAGGTTCTTGATGAGGTCCTCGGCGGATCGGATTCGCCCCTCGGCCGGCGCGACGATGACCCGCGGGCTGATGGCGATCCCGCCGAGGACGGTGAAGGAGTCCCACTTGTAGGGGAGTGAGGGGTTCGCCGCGAGGGCTTCGGTGGTGGGCCCGGAGATGAGCGCCTCGATGGTGTATCCGTCCGGCTTGGCGCTCAGGAACTCGGTGGTCGCGGTGACTCCGCCCGCGCCCTCCTTGTTGGCGATGGTGACCGGCTGGCGGAACCTCTCCTTGAGACTGTCGACGACAAGGCGGGCGCCGGAGTCGGTGAAGCCTCCCGCCGAGAACGGGACGACGACCTCGATGCTCTTGGCCGGGTACGCGGACTCCGCGGACTCCCCGCTTCGGCCGCACGCGGTGAGGGTGAGGCTCGCGGTGACGAGCAAGGCGGCGGTGATTTTGAGATTGGCGGACCTGATGGGAAGCAACTCTGTTACCACCCTTTCCGATTCTGAGTAAAACGGAACGGACACATGCGGGTCAGAAGTCCTCTTCGAGGGCCGGACGGTCGGACGTGGCCTCGCGCCTGCGAGATCGCAACCCGGTCCAGAGCAGAATCACCGCGACGGCGAGCAGGCCGAGGGCGAGCGGGCTCTGCCGGAACACCAGCACGCTGCCGCCGCCGAGCGACAGGCTCTGCCGGAAGGAGGATTCGATGATCGGCGCGATCACCAGGGCGAGGACCATCGGCGCCAGCGGGATGTGGGCGCGTCGCATGCCGTAACCGAGAAATCCGAAGACGAGCATGACGACGAGGTCGAACGGGCGGCTGTTGACCGAGTACACGCCGATGAACGACACGACCAGGATGACCGGGAGGATCACCGCGTACGGCACCGAGACGATGCGCGCCCATATCCTGACCAGTGGAAGGTTCAGCAGGACGAGGATGACGTTGCCGACGAACATGCTGGCGATGAACGGCCAGGCCACATCGGGGTGTTCGGAGAAGATGAGCGGTCCCGGGGTGATGCCGTGCACCAGGAACGCCCCCAGCAGCACGGCGATCGTCGGGGACGTCGGTATCCCCAGGGTGAGCAGCGGAACCAGTCCGCCGCCGACCGCCGAGTTGTTGGCGGCCTCGGGGCTCGCGACGCCTTCGATGGCCCCCTTGCCGAACCGCTCGGGTGATGGGGAGATTCGGCGCTCGACGTCGTAGGCGGTGAACGAGGCGGCCGCGGGGCTGAGCCCGGGCACGAGTCCCAGGAAGAACCCGAGAAGGCTGCCCCGGGCGATCGGCCCGGCGGACTGCCGGAGCTCGGACCGGCTGGGGTAGAGCCGGGAGAGCCGGCCCTCGTAGATGGACGCGGCGCCGGACGCGGAGGCCATCAGGATCTCGCTGATCGCGAAGAGACCGACGACCACCGGGATGAAGTTGACGCCGGCCAGGAGTTCGACGCTGCCGAAGGTGAACCGCCCCTCCCCGGTGACGGGGTCGCTTCCGATCATGGCGATCAGCAGGCCGAGACCGCAGGACAGAAGGCCGCGGGCCAGCGACCTACCGGCCAGGTTGACGGCGGCCACCAGGGCGAGGGCGGTCAGGGCGCACAGTTCCAGCGGACCGAAACTCAGCGCGAGGGGCGCGACCAGGGGCGCGAGCACGACGAGCAGGATGATGGAGAGCAGTCCGGCGACGAACGAGCCGATGGCCGCGATCGCGAGCGCCGCGCCGCCACGCCCCTGGCGGGCCATCGCGTAGCCGTCGAGCGCGGTGACCACCGACGACACCTCGCCGGGGACGTTCATGAGGATGGCGGTGGTGGAGCCGCCGTACATCGCACCGTAGTAGATGGCGGCGATCATGATCACCGCGGAGGCCGGTTCCAGTCCGACCGACAGGGGGACCAGCAGCGCCATGCCCGCCGTGGGGCCGAGCCCGGGGAGGACCCCGATGAGCGTCCCGACAAGCGCGCCGAGGAAGGCCCAGAGGATGTTCTCCGGTGTCAGGGCGATGGCCAGCCCGTGCAGCAGTTGCCCGAAGGTGTCCATGCCGCGGCCCCGCTCAGAGAATCTCGTCGCCGGGCAGGGGGACGTCGAGGAGCAATCGGAAGGCGACGTGGACGACCACCGCCCCGATCAGGCCGATCAACACCGACTTCGGCCAGCGGTAGCCGGCCATGTAGCGGCAGCAGAGCAGAAACGCCACGCCTGACGCGATCGTCAGGCTGACGCTCACCGCGACGACGCAGAAGGCCGTGATGCCCGCGGGCAACGCCAGTCCCGAGAGCCGGGAGGCCCCTCGGCGGGGCGACGGCTCACCGCCGCCGCCCTCACCGCCGCCGTCGCCCTCGCCCTCGCCGGGACCCGCCCCGGACTTCCGGGCGCCCCGCAGCGCCGGAGCACAGATGGCCAGGCCCGCCAGCGCCACGGCTATGCCGATGACGAGGGGAAAAGCCCCCGGACCCACCGCTGTTCCGGTGGTGTTCCGGATCGTGGCGGCCATAACCGCCACGATGCCGCCAAGAACCACGGCTGTGACGCCGACCGCCAGGTCGCGCGATTGAGATGTCATGAGAGTCGCCTCCTCAGGCTCACCCCGTCAGGTGTGGAGTCCCCCCGCGGACACTCAGGTGCAGTTGGATGGACCGTACTGGGAACCCCCGTTATGGGGCTGACCGTAATCCCCCCAGTAGGCGTCGACATAAGGGAGGATCTGCCGCAACAGCGCGAGGCGCCGCCCGTCCTCCTCGGAAGGTTCGCCCGCCAGCTGCCGGCGAATCTCCGCTTCGACCTCACCCCTGTCGAGGGTGACGTGGGTTCCGCCCCGGACGACCTCACGGCCGCCGACCACCACGGCGCGTATGTGCGACCTGTCGGCCTTGTAGACCAGGTCGTCGACGACCGTCGGCCCGGTGGGCCCGACGGGGGCGTTCAGCCGCTCCCAGTCGAGCAGCAGCAGATCGGCGTACCGGCCCGGCTCAAGCGACCCGATGTCCCCGATGAACTCGGTGGACATCGCGGCGCCGCCGATCGCCATGTCGAGCAGGACCCCGGGGGTGATCACCTCCCTCTCCGCGCCGGGGGTGTGCTGAAGCCCCTGCACGAGGCGCATGTCGGCGAACACGTTCCAGTCGCTGTTCAGCCCGCCTTCGTCCAGCCCCAGGGAGAGCGGCACGCCCCGTTCACGCATGAGGTTGAGCTGAGCGATGCCGCTGCCCATCAACAGGTTCGAGCTGACGCTGGCGCAGACCCGCGTCCCCGTCTCGCTCAGCAGGGCGATGTCGTCGTCGGTCGCCCACACCGCGTGCAGGAGCGTGAGGTCGCGACCGAGCACCCCCAGATCGTGGAGGTGCGCGATGGCGGACTTGCCCGTCCTGGTCCGCGCGTACAGTTTCTGACGCGGCGACTCCAGCAGATGCATGTTGACGTGCACGCCGTACTCTCCGGCGACGTCCATGATCGAGCGGATGGCGTCGTCCGAGCACCAGTGCAGGTTGTGCGGCGCGAGCGAGATCCGCGCGTACGGGTCGGTGTTCCCGCCGTTCACCTCCCACAGACCGACGAACAGGTCGTCGAGATAAGATCGCAGCGGCACCTCCTGACCGGTGAGGAACTCCCGCATTCCCTCGGCCAGCGGCTCGGGAAGATGGCCGGAGAACCACTCGTCCCCGTCGTACACCAGCCGGTTCTGATCCCTGAAGTTGAAGGTGAAGTTCACCCGCATCCCGGCATCCCGGTAGGCCGTGAGCACCGTCTCCGCGTCGTCACGCCACCGCTCCCACGGGCCACGCCGTCCGACGTGGAGGTGGTTGACGGTGGTGATCCCGGCACCGAGCATCTCGATCGCGCCGTACAGCGTGTCCTCGTACAGCGCGGGGCCCCGCAGAGTCCGCCGGTGGCTGAACACGCGCTCCAGCGACATGGCACGCGCGCCGAGCTTGATCGGGGCCACCCCCTGATGGTGGTGGCCGTCGACGAAGCCGGGCATGACCAGACAGTCCGGTGCGCCGACCTCCTCCGCCCGCGGAAAACGGTTCCGCAGTTCGGAGAGCGGTGCCACGGCGACGACGCGATCACCGTCGACGGCGACGCCGCCGCCGTGGACCACCTCGTGCTCGTCGTCCAGCAGGCGTCCGGTGATGACGGCCGCGCCGTAGTAGATCTTCATGCCTGGTCGACCTCCAGCGGATTCCGCGCCAACCGCCCTACGCCTTGCCCAGTGCGCGCAACGTGTCGCCCGCCGCGTCGAGGTTCCTCAACCAGGTCTCGGAGTAGTTCCGGCTCAGGATCACGCCCTCCGCGCCACCCTCGTAGCTGGCCTCGATCGCGGTACGGACGTCACTCGGTTCGATGGGACGTTCGTCGGCATACGCCTCGACCCCGACGTTGACCCCCGAATAGACCGGAATGCCGGGACAGGCGTCGACGGTCCGGCGGATCTCGTCCCGGATGTAGTCGGCGGAGAAGCCCACCTCGGCCAGCTTGTCGTACTCGGCCTCACGGAGATTGAGGATGCGATAGAGGAACTGCAGCAGCTCGGGGGCCTCGAAATCGCCCCAGACGCTGGACGTGTGCCGCTCGACATACCGCTTGAACCGCGACCCCGCCGGCGTCTGGTAGACGACCGGCTTGATCCAGTCGGCGCACTCGCTCAGCTCGGACAGGTCGTACTGGGCCTTGAGGAACGGGTCGTAGGTGTTGATGTACTGCCAAAGGTGCATGCCGACTTCGAGATTCGGGTCGATCCACTTCACCAGGCCGTAGATCTCACGGGCGAAGGTCTTGTGAGACCGGGTCCACAGGCTGTCCCAGGCGAGGATCTCGGGGAAGGCGAAGAGGATGCGCATGAAGCCGATGAAGTATCCGTCACGCGGTTTCACCCCCGACTTCGCGCCGTGGACGAAGTTCGCGAGCTCCAGGTATCCCTGGCGGGCCCGCCGCACGTCGATGCCCTCGCGGTGCCCGATCTCCTCGCAGTAGCGGCAGAAACAGCTCGGCTGGTCGGCGTCGAGCGTGTTGCCGAGGGGGCCTCGGCGTTCGATCCCCCACAGGACGCCGTCGATGTCATGGCTCTTGCACCAGTCCTCGACCACGGCGTGCATGAAGGCGCGGTATCCGGGATTGTTGAGGCACGGGCGCGAGGCCTTCCGGCCAACGTGATCGATCTCGATGAGCCCCCTGAACCCCGGTACCGAGACGGGGGTGGGGAATGTCCGATACCGCTCGCAGTAGTACGGATAGACCTTCAGTCCCCGCTTCCGGGCCTCGGGGATGACGTCGGCCAGGATGTCGAACCCCTGCACCTCCTTCTCCGGCGCCTGGAAGTCGCGGATCGGGCTGTCGCCGTAGAGCTTCAAATTGGGTTTGAAGTAGCCTCCGCCTTCGAAATCATCGGGCTCCTGGCCGCCGTGGTCGGGGAACCCCGTGTGCGCACGCCCCGCCGTTCCCCGCAGCCATGACATCGCGGAGAGCAGGATGGCGTTGGCGCCTCCTCGCTCCTGAACGGAGTCGAGGACCTGCGGGACACCCTCGTCTGTGAACGACACGGCGCCGATCTGCATGCCGACGAAAGAAGACACGTCACCCTCCAGATTCTCGGAACTGCTTGAGTGATGCCGTGATGCTAATTGGGACACTGTCCCAAAGTCAACGGTCCCGTCGGCGTGACACCACACGGCTCACAGGGCCGGAAAACCGGCTCCACCTACCCGACCTGCGGATGTTCGCCGGCCAGGCGGCCCGAAACCTCCCGTCGCGCGAGCCGGGCGCGGCCGTCACGGCGAGGGCGGGAACGGATTCCGGGCGGGTCCCCAGCTCTTGGCGGACACGGGAGACCACACCTGCCACGCCACCCGGCCCCTTGGAACAGATCGGAGAGGCGGCTCGCGATCGACCATCCCGGCCGGCGACGGCCTCCCCGATCGATGCCGGCGTCTCGCGCTCGGCCCGGGTCTGAAACCACCTGCCGGAGGTGCCGGAGGCACCCGACGGCGGGCGATCGCCGCCTTCATCCTGACCACCGTCACCGCCATGATCGCCGAGGCAACACGGCTACGGGACGAGGGCCGGTCACCCGAGCAGATCACCGCCCCCCTGACCGGCACGGTCGGCCGAGCGCTCGACATCCTGGACACCGGCATCGGCGACATCAACAGATCGGTGGCCCCGTCCGAGCAGGAGCCGCTGAGGCGATGAGTAGCCCTGTGTCAAGCCGCCGCCAGTTGATCTTGTCTGAGCAGGGCCTGGAGGGCTCCGTGCTTGGCGGGATCGTAGGCCACAC
>NZ_JBEXUG010000030.1:0-5912 GCF_040614315.1 Streptosporangium sp. NPDC006007
AGTCTGAGACCGCCCAAGGGCAGGACCTGGGCCCGCACGGGGCAGACTCCGGTGCTGCCGGTGTCCTACCGCGGCTCGGGCCGGACCTCGATCGCAGCGCTGATCTGCGTCCGGCCCGGGATGCGGACCCGGCTGATCTACCGCACGCTCACCTATCACCGGCGCAAGGGCGAACCCAAGGGATTCGGGGAGGCGGCGTTGCAGTCCCTGCTGAGCACCGCGCACACGCAACTCGGTGGGCCGATCTCACTGGTGTGGGACAGCCTGCCCGAGCATGTCAGCACCAAGATGCGAACCTGGATCACCGCGCAGGAGGACTGGCTACTGGTCTACCGGCTGCCGCCGTACGCGCCCAATCTCAACCCGGCCGAGGGCATCTGGGCCAGCCTGCGCACCAAGCTGTTCAACTTCACCGTCAGCGACATCGACCAGCTCACCACCTTGATCAAGAGTCGGCTCAAGCCCATGCAGTACCGGCCTGACCTACTCAGCGGGTTCATCGCCGAGACCGGCCTCACGCTCTACGACCCGCTGTAACCTCCAGCTTTCTTGCTCAGTACCGCCGAGGAAGATCTGGTTCCGGTACTGACGGCCCAGAGGATCATCGACACTTACCCTGACGGCGCCATTTCGCAGCCGGGCTACTCCGGATGCTTCAGAGATGATCCGTTCCCCTATGCCAGTAAGTCATACATGTTTTCCGGCACCCGTGAGGACTACATCTCCTTCTATGAGACCGCAGCCAAGAACGATGGCTGGCAGCCGATCGACGGGCCTTACGAAGCTCCCTGCTACACCAAGAAGCTTGGCGACGCTACCGCATTCCTCTCGGTGGTACCGATGCTGGAACCCGGTGTTGACGGCATCGAGGAATACAGTATCGACATCGCCGCCGCTTACGGCGAGACTCCCGAGGACGGCAGGCTCTTATGCTAGGGCTGCCACATTAAGAGGGAAGGCACTTATTGGTCTTCGCGGCGCTCTAACCTGAGGCTCCGGACGCTTTCTCGCTCTCGCACGGGGAAGGCGATCCGCGCATAGTCCGGATCTTGGAGTCCGGTCCGTCTGCTGTGCTCTTCGGTAATCTCCAGTGAGCCTTTTTCGTGCGCCCAGCACAGCAGGAGGTGAAGCCGTAACGTAGTGGATGATCTTGTTGTTCGTAAGCTCGTCGTCGCTTGCCGGTGGGAGTCCGGTCCGGGTCACTGCCAGGAGGCCCGGTAGCAGGCCTTCGGTTTCGTCTGGAAACGGGTGGGGTCGAAGCCCAGCGTCATAGGCCCTGTAAGAGGGGGAGTGAGGATACGGTCCGTAGCATGAGCGAAGCCTGCGGCGTCGTTACTCAGCTGCCTTTCGAGGTGGGGCAAGGGAGAGTCGAGCCCCTCAAAATCGAGGTGAAGGCTATGGAAGCGGCCAAGAGCAAGGGCGTTGTGACGACAGAGCCGAACCCCCTCTTGGGCATTCGGTGCCGCGATTTCCTCCGGGATCCGGCCACCTCTCACACAGCGATATCGGTGAAACCGCCAATACTCCGACGAACGCCATGAACTACCGGCTCATCACCTGAACCTCGGGGACGAACGAGCCGCGCGGCCGTCCGGCCACACGGCCCGCTGTCCCTCGCTTTGGTCAGAAGTCCCCGTTACGGACTCCCGTCAGAAAATCGCTCCAGGCGGCCGGGGAGAGGGCCAGCACCGGGCCGGAGGGGTCCTTGCTGTCGCGGACGGCAACTACACCGGGAAGGTTCGTCGCCACCTCGACGCAGTTGTTGTTGCCACCGCTAAGACTTGACGTGCGGAACTCAGCGCCGGACAGGTCAGGGGAGATCATGCTTTGCTCCTCACCGCGGCGACGAGCACCGCGGACTCCTCGGGGGACAGGCACGCGCCGGCGAGGCGCTCAAACAGCAGGATAAGGTTCCGCACCTGGTCGGCTGCTTCGACGTACACCTCTCCCGCCGGGCTCTCAACGTAGCCCACGTCTGGATCCTCTGGATCGAAGCTCAGGACCGAGAAGGCCCCCTCCATCCCCGGATGCGCTCCCGCACTGAACGGCAGGACCTGCACTGTGATGTGCGGCCATTTCATGACCTGGAGAAGATCGCCGAGCTGGCGGTCCATGGTGCCAGGCAGGCCCACAGGACGACGTATGGCCGCCTCGTCGATCAAGGCGTGCAGTGTCGGAGCGCTCGGCCCAACGACATTGATCTTGCGAACCATGCGGGCGTCCACACGCCGCTTCAGTTCGCCCGCGCTCAGGTCCGGGTGCCAGGCGCGGATGACCTCTCGCGCGTAGTCCTCGCTCTGGAGCAGACCGGGAATCACCGCCGTCTCCCATGTGTGGATGGCCGTGGCCTCCGCTTCGAGTGCGACGTAGTTACCGGTGAACACGTCGGAGTACGCCGTCCACCAGCCACGACGGTTGGCGTCGCGAGCGAGCTGGATCAGCCCGCCCTTGGTGTAACTGTCGACCCCGAACAGATCGCAGGCGTGGATCAAGTCCGTCTCGGAAACCATGATCCGGCCGCCCTCGACGCGATGGACTTTGCTGAGTGACCATCCGAGCCGAAGCGCCGCCTCATTGGTACCGAGACCAGCCTCCTCCCGGAGTCTGCGCAGCTCACGACCCAGGCGACGATGCCGGACAGTGGGGGACCTCATAGGCATGGGCACCAGTGTGCCGTGTCCAGCGCGATATTTCTCTGTGCCGACATCTTGCGCACGTGCCGTCGGCACGCGCATGATGAGTTCTCAATACCACCACTGTGAGTGAGGTCATCATGACAGGGGGACGCGGATTAGCCGTTCCGAACGGCGGTTCACCCCTGCGGCAGCACGAAGGTGCCCAGGCTCGGTACGAGCTTCACGAGCCCGAGATCCCGCAGGTGCTGGAGAACATGACGACCGGTGTTGTTCCCTACGCCATGCTCCCCCATGATCGCCACGATGCTCGGGAGCTTGTGCCCAGGCGGCCACTCGCCACTGCGAATGCGCTGCTCGTAGACCTCGGCGATCTGCTCCCACTTCGGTCGACCAGGCTCGAATTCGATCACGGACGCGACGGTATTTGGTTGCATCGCGCTTGGGCGATATCGGACGCGCCTAAGCACGCATGGACACGCCTAGGCATGCCTAGACGCGCCCTATCACTCGATTTACTGCGTTAGACAAAGCGAACCCGCCACCGGTATCGCACACCGATGACGGGTCCTTGATCAGGAAGGACCTCCTGACCCATGACGAACCTTAGTGCTCCGGTTCTCGACCGGACCACGGTGACCAGGGACGGCTGCGGCTGCTTCGCCGACGCTGTACCCATGCCGATGGGGTGCGCCGCCTGTGGGCACGCGCCTTACGCGCACGGCTGTCCCGGCCGGCCCGCCGACCACGAGTACGTGCAGCCGTCCGGCGCGCTGATGCGGATGCGCCTTCAGGCCCGCCGCCTCGGCCGCCCTCTGCCGGGCTTCGAGCCACCCGCCGACGTGGCCCCGAGCGAGGTCATCCCCCTGGTGCCCGCGCAACGCCGTCCCGACCTGCCTGTGATCGCTCCGGCTGCGCCCGTCGTACGGCCGCCGCTGCCCAAACGGGCGCCCCGCCCCGTCCGGCGCCCCCGTTCAGGGCCACCGCCGCGCCGCCCCGGCGTGCGAACGGCCGGCGCCCCGCACCCCGATGGCCGGCGCCCCGCACCCTGCGGCATGCCTCCGGCCGTCGACGGCCTTCGCGATACCGGGACCACCCCGCCTGCGCACCGGCCGCCGCCCCCGTACGGCGCCTTCCAGAGCCTTCTTCCCCACCCCATAAAACGGGCTCGCCGGACGCTGCAGGCGTCCAGACGAGCCCTCAACCGGACACTGGAGGTCCGATCCGTGAACAATGGTAGATCCACAACGCCCCAGTCCGCGAGACCCGTATCCGCGACGTCCGCGAGGCCGGTGATCCCCGGCTGGCAGGTGTTCCTCAGCGACAGGGGCCGCTTCTGGGCCAGCCGCCGGAAGCCGTTCTCCACCGAGGCGTTCCACGCCGGGGCCGAGCGGACGGTGGACGCCGACACCTTCGAGGAGTTGCGGGCCGAGACCGCCCGTCAGGAGGAGACGGCGACGGCCCAGGCGGTGAGGTCGTGATGTGGCGCCGCGACCCCCGCGACTCCCACCCCTCCGGCACCTCCGGCCGTCACCGCGCCGGGCAGGCCCGCACCACCGTGGTGCACCGCCGCCTGTGGGACGGCCCGGCCCGCGCCCAGGCCGAACGACTCGCCCAGGCGTGGCCGAGCTGGATCGTCCTGTACGGCGTCGGCAGCCGCCGCTTCTACGCCCTGGCCACCTGGGCGACGTCCGAACCGCTGATGGTCGAGGCCGCCGACGCTGAGGAGTTGGAGAGGCGAATGTACGAGGCGGTCATGGACGTGACCGCCCGCCGCGAGATCCCCCTCACCGCCCCGGCCACCCCGGCCGCGTCGGCGTCCCCGATACCTCCGGCGTCCTCGCCTCTCCCGACGCCCCTGGCGTCCTCGTCTCCCCCGAGCGGGCGCGGCGGCGTTCCTTCCCCGGCACCCGCCGCCGCGCCGCACCACCCCCGCCACCCCTACCAGGACGCGGCCTAACAAGCCGGCGCGACGGCACGCACGCCCCCGTAGCGCGCCGTCACGCCCACCGCCGTGCGACCCGGACCGGAGGAGAACCGGGCCGCACACCCCTCGCGGCCCCCTCCTGGAGGGGAGGGAAACCGCACGCACCGGCCGGACCGCACCCCCGGCCCGGCCGGTGCACCCCCCAACGCCCGGCCGACCGCGCTCGCCGTACCCGCCACACGCCCTACACGCCGCCCTCGCCGTACACGCCGAGATTCTCCACCGCGTTCACCGACAGCCCCCCGAAACCCACCAGGAGAGATCCCCCCATGAAAGGCATCAAGATCATCGGTGACGACGGCTCCACCGCCATCACCCCGTCCCCGACCGCCTCACCCCGGTTCGAGCCGCTGCTCACCCCCGCCGAGGTCGCGACCATGTTCCGCGTCGACCCCAAAACCGTCAACCGCTGGGCCCTGGCAGGAAGGCTCACCAGCACCCGCACCCTGGGCGGACACCGCCGCTACCACAAGGCCGAAGTCCTCGCACTCCTGGCAGGCAGCACCCAGAAACGCGGCGAGTGACGAGCCCTGGAGCGAGGAGGCGCTGCTGTTCGCCCGGCCGGGCGGCCGGGCGAACGCGCCCGATCGGGTCTCACTGCGCTTCCGGGAGATCGCGCGGAGGCCGGACTACGGGTGATCAAGCTTCACAAGGCACGACACACCGTCGCGTTGCCCGGCCTGGAGGCGGACCTGGACGTCAAGGTCGTCTCGGCGCAGCTCGGCCACTCCACGACGGTGATCACACAGAATCTCTACCGGCATGTCCGCCAAGCCGTCTTTGAACGGCGCGGAGGAGAAGATCATCGCGCTCCTGCCAGAGCGGCCGAAGAAGACGAGGAAAGCAAGATCATGACGCCATGCTCCCAAGCTGATTACACCGTGATCATGCGGGCCGGTCATTGACCGTTGCGCAAGCCACGTTCGCGCTCACACGCTCGCCGTTCTGGTGCTTGAGCACCCATATGCCCTTTTCATTGAAGCGGATCCATGCCTCGCCATCGTTAAGTCCCCGTATCCAACCGGCGGACACACCACCGAATATTCGCACGCCCTTGTCTCGTTCCAGAAACTGGATATACCCCTTGGCTTCGCCTGATCCTTGGACCTGGTTGGTGATCACGCTGTTCACGTCGGCCTTGTCGGCAAACACGGTTCCCCAGGCTTGTCCGGCCCCCTTGCGCACGTTCAGGCCTTCCTTGGGGAAGCTGATCCATCCGTCGTCGGCGTGCCGTCCCTGTACCCATTCGGTGTTGATGCCGTTGAGGTCGGCCTTGTCGGCGTGTACGGTTC